>JADFMM010000205.1 GCA_022563885.1 Planctomycetota bacterium
GTTTGCTCGCCCAGGATTTCTTGACGGTCACATACACCTATGTGGGTCCGGAAGCAACGCGGGCCACCTACCGGGATGGGACCATTGGCAAGGCCAAAGAAGACCTGGAGCAGACCGCTATCGACCTGGGTCAAGTCCTCAGTCCAGTCGACGGGAAGGCCTGTATCAGCGTCCAAAAGGCCATTGTCACCCGTGCCAGCGCCGTCATTCCGGCCGTTCCACTGTACATGTCATTGCTCTATCGGGTCATGAAGTCAAAGGGGCTCCACGAGAACTGCATTCAGCAGATCAACCGGCTTTACCGAGAGTTCCTTTTCGCCGACGGTGACGTCCCAACCGACGAGCAGAGTCGCATTCGACTGGATGACTGGGAGATGCGAGAAGACGTCCAGGCCGATGTAATGGATCTTTGGCACCGGGTGACAACCGAAAACGCCGCGGAATTGGCCGATATCAAGGGATTCCAAGAAGACTTTCTCCTTCAGCACGGTTTTGGCGTGCCCCGCGTCGACTACGTGGAAGACGTGGATCCGATGCTGGTTTAGGACGACTCTGTCTTGGCAAGGACCAGGCGGTCATGTCCTTCGAAATCTTTCTTCACCGCAATCTCCTGGAACAGGCCCGTCTGCTCAATGAGTTGACATAGGGCTGTCCCCTGCTGAAATCCCATTTCCATCATCAGGACGCCCTCGGGCGTCAGATGGTCGCCGATATTCTGTAGTATGCGCCGGTAGATATCCAGGCCTTCGTCGCCGGCCCGCAGCGCCAGTTCCGGCTCATAGTCCTTGACGTTTCTATCCAGCCCTTCGAATTCGCAAGTGCTTACATAGGGGGGATTGCACACCACCAGGTCGAAGCGCCGTTGTCGCAGTGGCGCCAAGAGATCGCCCTGCAGCAGTTCGATGCGCTCGCTCAGATTGTGCTTGTGGATGTTTGCCCGCGCGATGGCAATCGCCTCCCCAGAGATGTCCGTGGCGGTGACCTGGACCCGGTCACAGTTCTTGGCCAAGGCCACCGCGATGCAGCCGCTGCCCGTACAGAGATCAAGCACCTGCGGATTGTCTCCATAGCCACGTATCGCCTCAATGGCATGTTGCACCAAAAGTTCGGTCTCCGGCCGGGGAATGAGACAGCCCGGTTGCACGTCGAACTCGATCGAGTAGAACTCCGACTTTCCCACCAGATAGCCAACAGGCTCATGCTCGCCCGCACGTTTGACCAGTGACCGCAAGGACGCCAGTTCAGCGGGGGACAGGACCCGATCAAACTGCGTGTACAGTTCGATACGCCGCAGTCCCAGGACGTGGGTCAAGAGCAGTTCAGAGCACAGACGGGGCGAGTCCACCTGCGTATCCGCCAGGAAGGGCGTCATCCAGTCCAGCAAGGCCTTTATCGTCCAAGTCGCCAAACGCCAACCTTAAGGGTCCCTATATATAGACCTTATCCATCATGCGGGGGAAGGGGATGCATTGGCGAATGTGCTTTTCGCCCGTGATCCAGGCCACCGTGCGCTCGACGCCCAAGCCAAATCCGCCATGGGGCACGGAGCCGTACTTTCTTAGATCGAGATACCAGCCATAGTCCTGGGGATCGAGTCCCTCTTCCAGGGTTCGCCCGAGCAGGAGGTCGTAGTCCTCTTCCCGCATGGACCCGCCGATGATTTCACCGAAACCGGCCGGGGCCAAACAGTCGAAGTTTTCCACGACCCGCCCATCGGATCGATCGGCCTTCATGTAGAAGGCCTTGCACGCCTTGGGATAGTGGGTCACGAAGAGGGGCTTGTCGTGCATCAGGGAGAGGATGGTTTCGTCCGACCCCCCCAGGTCCTTGCCCCACTGAAACCCGCCGGCCAACTCGGCGTGCTTGGGATTGTTGAGAATCTTGGTCTCTACTTCACTGAGGTCAGCCCCCAGAGTGATCAGTTCCGCGGCGTTCTTCTCCCGTTGCCAATGTTTCAACGAGCCCTTTTGTTGCGCTTCCAGATCGGCGATCTTTTGCTCCAGCGTTCGCTTCTGGGCCTCGAAGTGCTGCAGTTCGTTCGCCATAAAGGCGGCGGTCCTGTCCGAGGTCAGAAGTTCGACGGCCTCCGAGTAGGTGAGACGATAGAAGGGCGGCGTGATCTTCTCCAGGGCCTCGATGCCGGCGCCCAGACTCTCCAGCTCCTTGCGGTTGTCCCCGAGGACCCGGGCGACAATGGATGCCACAAACCGTTCGGCCAGCTCCAACAGGCCGGGTAAATCGATAAAAGCCACCTCCGGTTCCACCATCCAGAACTCCGTGAGATGACGACGTGTCTTGCTCTTTTCGGCCCGGAAGGTAGGGCCAAAGCAGTAGACCTTGCCGAAACTCATCGCGGCCGATTCCAGATAGAGTTGCCCGGTCTGAGCCAGGTGGATCGGATCCCCGAAGTAGTCCACCTCAAAGAGCGATCCGACTTCTTCCCCAGCAATCGTCGTCAAGATGGGGGTATCGATGAGCGTGAAGCCATTTTCATTGAAGAAGTGACGAATCGCATCGATGACCGTGTGTCGAATCTTGCCGATGGCCCACAGCCGCCCGGAGCGCAGGTGCAAATGACGGTGCTTCATGAGAAAGTCGACGCCATGGGCCTTGGGAGTGATTGGGTAGTCCGTGGTCCGCTGGATGACCTGGGCGTCCGTCACCGCCAATTCGTACCCCCCGATGCTCCGTGCTTCCCGACGCACCCGTCCCGTTAGACTCAGGGAAGACTCCTGCCCCAAGTGTTTGAGTTCAGTGAACAGCTCCTCCGCGATCTTGCCCTTTTCGATGACGCACTGACAGACGCCCGTCCCGTCCCGCAGCACCAAGAATTGGATTTTCCCCGAGGGCCGATTGCGTTGCATCCAACCCACCAGGTTGACTTCGGATCCGACAAAGTTCTCCAGCGTATCGACCGTTGTTTTTGTCGCCACTTGTGTCATCCTTGTTCCTTCCAGAAAACCTCCTTCCCCGACGGCGCTGAGGTTCCACCGATCTGGGGAGGCATAGCCTATCTCACGTCCCCTGAGAATGCAATTGCCATGTTGTCATTGTGGACAATATGAACCCATTCCCGCCCGGGATAGCCCTCATGCCGAGTCCTGCCCATGAAGCATTGGATGTTGCCCGTGACACCCCACTGAGCTGGTCTCCCGGAGACTTTGCCGCCAAGCACAATGTCTATTTGGGAACGCAATTTGAGGATGTCAACAACGCCAGTGCCGAGAACGGCGCCGGCCTGCTGGCCAGTCAGGGACAGGAGGGGACCTCATTCGATCCAGGGCGTCTTGATTTCGGTCAGACCTACTATTGGCGTGTGGATGAGGTGAATGGTGCGCCAGACTTTACCGTCTACAAGGGTGACGTTTGGAACTTCACGGCAGAGCCTTTCTCTATTGCGATCATGGATGTGAGCGCCACCGCCTCCAGCGCATTGGGTGCTAACAATGGGCCGGAAAAAGTCGTCGACGGGTCAGGCTTGAATGCCCTGGATCAGCATGGCATTGCGGCCTCCGACATGTGGCTGAGCGGCCCGGGCGACCCGGCCGTTTGGATCCAGTTTGCCTTTGACAAGGCCTACAAGCTCGATGAGATGTGGGTCTGGAATTCTAATCAGACCATCGAACCCTTCCTGGGATTTGGCGCCAAGGATGTCACCATCGAGACCTCCACGGACGCAGAGGCATGGACCGCTCTGGCCGGCATCCCGCCATTTGCCCAAGCCCCCGGTGCGGAGGGCTATGAGCACAATACGACCGTTGCATTCGGTGGGGTCACTGCCCGCTACGTACGTGTAAGTATTGGCGGCGGTTATGGGTTTGTGCCGCAGTATGGCCTCAGTGAGGTCCGTTTCTACTCTATCCCCACCCTTGCCACCCTGCCCCATCCTGTGGCTGGATCGCTCAATGTCGCGCCGGATCTAACCCTCTCCTGGCGCCGAGATGGGCGGGAAGCGGGTCAACACGAGATCTACCTGGGGCCCGATCCCAATAATCTACCCCAGGTTGGCAGTGTCAGCGAAAGCAGCTTCGCTACCCTGTCGGAGAATCTGGACCTGATCCAAACCTATTACTGGCGTGTCGATGAAGTCAATGATGCCGAGATTCCCAGCACCTGGGTCGGACACGTCTGGAACTTTACGACGGCCGATAGCATCGTCATCGATGGCATGGAGGGTTACAAAGACGAAGAGTTCTTCGAGATTTGGGCCACCTGGGTGGACGGATTTGATGATCCTGCCAATAATGGGGCCATTGTGGGTGCAGTTCCGTCACTGGGCGACTTTTCGCCAGAAACAACGATCGTCTATGGCGGTGGCCAATCGCTGCCCATCCACTTCGACAACTCGGGTGCGCCTCGCTCCGAAGCCACGCGGTCCTTTGATGCCGCCCAGGATTGGAGCAAGCACGGCGTGCAGGGCCTGGTGCTCTCATTCCAGGGTAGCCTGGCCAACACCGGCGGTCGTCTCTATGTGAAGATCAACGACACCCAGGTCGTCTATGACGGCGATCAGACGGACTTGATGCGAATCGGCTGGCATAAGTGGTACATCGACTTGGCTGCATTGCCAGCCGCCACCCGCGGCGCCGTGAACTCGCTCACCATCGGCATCGACAGTGGCGGTACGGGCGTCGTCTACATCGACGACATCCTCTTGACGCCCGATGCCCGCGAGTTGATCACACCGGCCGAACTCGGTCCGGAGGGGCTGGTGGCCTACTATCCCTTCGATGGAGATTTTCAGGATGCGTCAGGTAACGGCCTGCACGGCACGGGCATGGGCGGCGCACTGGGCGGTCCCCTCTTCGAACCCGGCCAGAGCGGCCAGGCGATCTCGCTGGATGGTGCCGGCCAGTATGTGGAGATCACCGGCTATCAGGGGATCTCGGCCGTGGATGGCGTGCAGTGGCCCTTCAGTATCTCGAACTAAGACCACCGCCGACGGCGAGATGGTGACCTGGGGCAGCACGCCCGGCGGCCAGCGTCTCTCCTGGCGTATCGATCTGGGAAATCTGCGCACCGAACATGGTAATGGCAACCTCAGAGGCAACACGCTGGTAAACGACGGCGAATGGCACCATGGGGCCCTGGTCGTCCAAGAGGGCGCGAACCTGAGGGTTCCGAATACGACGCTCTACATTGACGGTCTCGCGGATGGGGTCAACTCGGGTGCTGATGACCTCTACAACTTGACGCCCGGCGTCGACGTGAGCATTGGACGGCGTGCGACCAGCAACGACCGCTTCTTCTTCGGCTCGATCGACGAGGTCCGGATCTTTGATCGTGCTCTGAGTGCCGGAGAAGTGGCCGGGCTCGCGGGTCGAACTGAGCCCTTTGATAAGCCCTAGTGTGTGACAGCTTCAGTGCCGCAACACCCATGAAATCCACGGGGGCCGGATCATCCCTATGATCCGGCCCCTTTTTTATGAGTGGTTTCAATATCAGTCAGATCGAGAACTGGACCTCTAGTCTTGGGACAAAGCCGTTGGTGTATGGTCTGAAATCGTCTTGATTTTTCGGCTCAATATCCTGGGAGATGGAGAACCAATTCTCAATCATCAATGAAAGGTCGGATGAGACTCCGTATGCCCCGATGTCGTGCCCGGGGCAGGCATAGTTCATCTTTGATACGGTGCGAAGAGGTGCTATAAATCGATCCATTAACCGGACACTGGAGGTCAAGAAAAATTGTAAGCTAAGAGCACCTATGCAAAATGACTCTGCATTCAAACGGCTTGTTCTGGGTCTGGACGGCGTCAGGCTCCATCGACCGTCCTCGGACGGCCTGCTTCGCCTTCCTTGCCAGTCGCAGAAACACTCGTTTTCGGTGCTACGATTCATTTTGATAGGCACTCTAAATCTCTGATTAGAGTAAGAAGGTGTTTGGAGGATTGGACATGAAAGACGTGCTGGCAAGACCTCCGGCGAGGAAAATGGCGATGAGGTTTCCAGAGTTTCTCACCTCCACCCTGTTTATGGGGCTTTCTGCCCTCGTCCTCTTCTCATGGAGTCAACCCGCTCATGCCGAGACCGTTACGTTTACGGGCTTCCCCACTTATTGGTTGGGCGCCACACTGCCCCGCGTGGATGGAAAAACAGTTTTCTTGAATCATCTGGCGAGACCGGGGGCTGTTTTTGGTAGGGACTCAGAATTTCCCAGGGTGGTGGAGGAGTCGTCCGCGGAACTGACATTCGATCCCGTCAACGGGGGTGAGGTCAAAGGGACGCTTCGACTGCAGGTCAGTGGGCTGTTTACGTTTTGTAGGTTCACCCGAAAAGGGCCCGTCACAATGGAGTTTGTCAAGGAGCTGACAGGGACCTATGATCCGGATACCAAGTTCATGAATGGGACGACCATTCTGAAGGTGAATCTCCTCACTGATCCGGACCCAGACGATCCTACTTGTTCGGAACCAGGGCCCGGGTCTGAACAGCCAGACATTTCGTGGGGGATCCGGTCCTTTTGTTACCCGAGTGGATTGGTTGACGACGAATTGCTGGATCCGGGGGCTCACGAACACGAGCCCTTTACCGGTCCCGTCGATTGCGAAAGTGGCAACATTTCCGCCATTTGGGGATTCCCAATCGCGGCGATGGGAAACCAGGTGCCCTGGCGGCGGTGTGGAATACCCAGCTTGGAGACTGCGAGGAAAGCGATGTCGAGGGATGGTTCGAACCGAGCAGGGGGGTGTGGCAGGATGATTACGCCTTTGCCGACCAGCCAGGAAAGCAGTTAACCCGGCTCAGCCGCACTCAATATAGAGCCGAACTGAACATGGTGAAGGGGCGCCCCACGCGGCATTTCGGTATTCGGGGTTCCACCGACCCTGCAAAAGACCCAAAGCGCAATCGGATAGTCATCAAGGGGAAGACCACCCGGACGGAGGATATCGATGTGCAGTTCCGCTTCACCCTGGAGGAGACGTCAGGGACGCGGGAGATCTTCCGCAGTGAGGTGCACCAGGTGGCCCTTGGGGGTCCCTGCGGGGAACTCCGGGATTTTGAGGTGACTCTGGAAGTCCCCGACGGGATTCCCGCTCGCTCGGACTCCCCTCCATTCTTCACGTTTCAGAGCGCAGGAGACTACCGAATTATCGGGGAGCTGATCCGTCCCCCCGACGGCACTGGAGGTGACTGTCGAGGGCAAGGTGGTCGAGACCCAGCCTATCGAGATTCACTTGGTGCCCGTGGTCATTTCGGACGCGACAGCGAAAATGCCGGAGCCTCTGAAAAAGTTTACTGAGGAACTCGCCGACTACTCTCAGAAACGGATTCCTGACTACTTCCCCCTGGCGCCTGGGGGGATCAGAGTTGTCGCGCATCCTCGGGTCCATGACGCAAGAGCGTTTGTAGCGGATAAGTGGTTCAGGGAAACAACTGAATGGGCTTTACGAGCCAGATTAACCGATCTGATGCGCACTGTTGCCCAGTTGAGCCTTGCTAACCGGATGGTCGCCGTGTTGTACCCGGACGATTTTACCAACCTTTAGGAGAGATTCGCCTGCCGCTTTTTCTCATTCGGAAAAGGTCATCTATCTCCCATTTGATAATGATGGGAACTCGCTCGGTGAAGAAAGGACCTTCACCCTTGCTCACGAGCTGATCCATACTCTACCATTCCACTGGAGTGGTGGTCCCTTGAGTGGAGAGATGAAGGACGAATGTGGGATCGATTTCCACAATGTCGACGACAAGATAGCCCATGGGCACGAGATCACGTTCAAGGGGAGTGTTGAAGGAGCGGCGGGGAGAATCAAGAGGGAAGCCATACCTGTTGTGGCGGAACAGGCCAGTGCCAAGTGGATCACCCAGTGCACTTACTGGCACCTACTCAAAGAGTTCGTCAAGCCGATATCGGACCCCAATGTGATTTTGGTGCGGGGCTTCATCGACCGCAGCGGGATCCCCGTCCAGGGGCAGCTCTTCCCCGCCTACCAGCTTTTCGGGGTAGTGGAATCTGGAAGCCGGTAACGGCGGCGATTGGGCCATCGTACTGCGCGACGCCGCCGGCAGCGCGCTGAAGCGCTTCCCCTTTTCTCCGGAGTTTTTTATCACCGACCCTGATGAGGAGGTGGATGAGGTCTCCTTTGGATATCGGGTAGCCGCTTTCTCTGAGACGACCCAGATCGACCTGATAGGCCCAGGGGAGGCCCTGCTGGACAGCGTATACTACAGCGGTGTCCCTAGCGTCGCCATCACCGCCCCGAGCGATGGCCAAGCGGTGCCCCTGCAAGCCGAGGCGACGGTCCGAGTCGAGTGGACGGGGAGCGATGCCGATGGCGATAGCCTGCTGTACGCCATTCTTTACTCTCCCAATGGCGGCCAGACCTGGCTGACGCTGTCCTTGGAACAAACAGAGACGGCGTTCGATGTCCCTGTGGACCCAGAAAGCAGCGCACACCGGGTGAAGGTGATCGCCACCGATGGAACATAGAGTGCTATGGACGAGATAGAGTTTACGCTCGGGCTTAGCCTTCTCGACCATACCATAGCCACGAGTATCGACAACGACACCCTCCTTCCCGTTTCCCGGACAGACGAGTTTTTGACCACCGATGAGCGGGCGACTTCCTGGATCAAGATTGGACCGATATCGACCACACACGAGGTTGAATGGAACTGGTATTCGCCGCAGGGAGATTTGTACGGATACGGAGGTCCGTGGACCGTGGGTGAAGTGGGACAACGTCATGATTGGTGGGCAGCTTGGGCGACGATCGACATCGCGGAGTTTGCAGCGAGTTCGTTGCCCGGCCTCTGGACGGTGGAGGTCTTTTTAGATGGGAGGCCCTTGGTGACCGAACAGTTCACCCTCCGTGAGCCTTAGGAACCGCCTAGTTTAGAATGACTCATTTTAATGATGCGCGGCTCCATGGCTTCCGCTTCCCAGCGTCCAAGTGCTGCCGTCCGATGGCTTCGATCCTGTGGCTGGAGATCGGCGCTTGCTGGGACCCGGGACCCACGGATTTGGCCTTGGGAGCCAAAGGTTGAAGGTTCGAATCCTTCCGGGGATAGTCAGAAATGCGGTTCTTGCTAGCGGCAGGGGGGTTTGCCTTTTCACCTGAAGTCACTGTCGGGCTATGTTCGGCGCCGGAAAGCGCCAAGCAGGACGCCAAGACAGAATCAGTGACATTCTGATTGTCCGTTCCGGTCTTGATGGCCCGCTGGCTTTCGGCGCTCGGAGCGCCTAGGTCCGGCAGACTCGAGACCGCTTCGGCCTCTTGTCCTCTGAGCGAATGGGTATAGTGACTGAGCGTTAGATTTATGTCGGAATGACGCAAAATCTCCATAGCGGTTTTCGGATGGACGCCGCTTGCGGCCAAAAGTGAAGCCGTCGTGTGCCTGAGACTGTGGAAATCACAGTAGCGGCCTGCATCGTCTTGGTACTCGATACCAGCGGCCTCCAGGTCGGGTCTTAACATGTCGATTGGCTTACCCGGCACTTTGAATGCTTGAGTGCCAGGCAACATGTTCGCCAACAGTTCTTTGATTTCCGCTGCCGTGTCCGGTCGCAGTGGGAGGGTCTTCTCTTTTCGGTTCTTGGCCGTGTGGTCCTGGACGATAACCTCGCAGTTGTCGAAGTCGAAGCTTCCCACCTTGAGCATTCGCAGTTCGTTGGCCCGCAGGCCGCTCTCACAGGCCAGACGGTAGAGCAAGGCCCTTTGGTGTCGACAGCCCGAATCGTGTGCCAGCGGCCCGCGTAGCCTCCAGGAGACGTCTCACCTCATCCGCTTCAAGCGGCCTGCGGAGTCGCCGTCTGTCGTCTCTGGTGACCGTGATTGTCTTCAAGTGCGCGACGGGTGAGGTTGTGGCGCGTTCGTTGTCAATCATCCATTTGGCGAATTGCCTGATGGCCTTGACGTACTTGTTCGACGTTTCCTTGCCCAAACCCTGCTGTCTCAGGTCCGCAAGGTATCGCTCGATCTTCGTCGTCGATATATTCGACCAATGGTGGAATTTACAGCCCTTGACGATTCGTTCGACGCGGGATGTGACGATGTTTACTTGCAAGTTGGTGATACTTTTGGCCTTCATGCTCTCCCGGAAATCTTCGATATGCTCAACCAGCGGCTTGCCCGAAACCGCCCTGGACGGATCGAGCAACCCGATCTTGACGAACCGTTCTCGCATCTTCGACGGGATGTTTTCAAGCCATCGCATCAACTCGATAGACAGCGGGTCGCTACTCATCTTACAGACAACCAACTTATCGATCTGCCTGCCAAAAGCCTCAGATTCCTTCTTGCCGGGAAAGGCTGGGAACCGCCGAACTAGCTCCAAGTGGTCGCGGGTCTCAACGTACCACTTGGACGTTTTGCATTTCTTGCCGTCTCGGTCTCGATAGGTGCTCTTGAACACTCTCATTTTTTGCCCCTGCCTTTCTTCTTCCGGACCTCGTAGCCGAAGTACTCAAGCAGTGTTCCTGCCGTCTCGGCCTTTAGTGATCCGCCACTCACCAGCCTGTGCAACTGAGGTTCCGAAACGCCGGTGGCTTGAGCGATACGATATCGCGTCTTACCGCAGGTTTTAATCTCTTTCAGGATAATCTCGATCATGTCCATGCTCTCCATTATATCGCCTACTAACCGATCGGCAAGTAGCAATTCCGGAATCTACAAAAAGTATTTTCAGTCCTTCATTTCCTGCCATCGTTCCCGCGTCGGACACCCAGCCTCTGCCCATCGGCGAAGTTCACAGACCGAATAGAGCCGTCTCTGCAGAGTTCCGATCCGTATAGGCAGAATTCCGATCTGGCCCACGCGATCCAACGCCTTGAACGCCGTCACAGAAATACCGAGCATGGACGCGGCGTCTTCGACACCGACAAGGGCGGGCTCGATCAACAGGTTTTGAGCATTCTCAGTCATCAGCTCGTTATCACTTCCGCTTCTTCTTGGTCAGATACTCCCCGATCGCGGAGAACACCTGGAGCCGCCGCTGGCCCTCTTCGGCGCGGTCCGCCGCCTCTTCGCCGCGGCCGTCGACCATGTCGTCCTCGGGAAAAAGCGGGAGGCGCGTTGCTGCTGTCTTCTTCTGGGTAGTTTCATTGCTGTCCATGCTTCAGCCCTTGTCCTTTA
>JADFMM010000206.1 GCA_022563885.1 Planctomycetota bacterium
GCGGTGGGAGAGGATGGTGTTGAAGACTTCAGGTTCGGCCTGCGGGGTGTAGGTGAGGTAGACAAGGAGCCCTATCAGAACGATGAAGGGAAACGCCCGTGTAATGACCCTCGTCTGTATCTGCCGATGACTCATTGACCCCTTCCTACGCTAGCAGCGTGCGGCAACTTGCTCCCAGAGATACTCTTCCACGGATAGGGTACGTTGGCGGCCACGCGCTTCATACCCCACAGGGACACTCGTGGTCATCCGTAATAGGACCGGGCGCGGAGGGCACGAGCGTCATCACAGCAGGCTCGACCTCCAGACGCTGGCACTCAGATTCGATGAAGTCGACCAAGGCCTGGCCCACGTTTCGATAAAAGGGCAGACGCGTCTCCTGCAAGAGACGCTGCCCCACCGAGGGCACCCAACACCCCGCATGCTCCTTCAGAAAGGCCCGCGCCGCGTCGCCGCATACCTGGGCATTGCTCTGTTCATTCCGATCCAAGGCATGCTTCTCCTTGGTGAGCAGCCAGTGCATGAACTCCATCTCCACCCCCACGAAATCGACCCGTTCTCCCGCCGCGACCCGCATGCCGAAGGCCTGGTAGAAGCCCGAGATATCCGCCAAGAGTTGCGTCTTGTTAAATCCGTGGGTATCGACATACTCGATTTCATTCATCGCGATTCCACCGCCCACCGTCAGAGAGAACAGCAGGGCGTACTCTCTCCGCAGTGCCTCGAGGGAGCAGCTCCGCAGGGACTCCCGAAAGAGTTCCAACTCCTGGAGGGTCTCGAAAAGCTCGGTTGTGGGCTGCCGAAAGCAGGCGCCCAGGATCTTATACGGTTCGATGAACGTGTTCATTGCAGTGTCCTCAAGTAGGTTGCCATATCCTGGAAGTCCTGCTCGTTGACGTCCTCTGGAGCATATTGGGGCATGGTGGATAGCCCCGTCGCGGGCGTGAAGTATCGCGGGGCAGGGACGACGACCTGGTTGGGGTGCTTGAGCGAGTCGATCAGGTAATCCACACGAAAGATGGCACCCGTAAACCTCAGATCGGTACCCACATCTTTAGCCGCCGCCGCGCCGGGTAGGTTGTGACACTTGATGCACTCCAGGGTGTCGACGAGGCGTTTACCCCGCTCAACATCGGCCTGGGAAAAGCCAGTGGAAATGGTCCGCAAGCTGACTGCCGGGATTTCCTTCCCGGCAAACTGGATGAAACGCCAGCGGGTAATGCTCTTGGTGCCGTTTCGTTGCGAACCGCCGCCATCCCAGGTGGCGAAGGTGATCGGCAAGAGCCCCTTGGCGACATCGATATCGACGCCATGGCCCCGCGGCGAGAGGGGTCGTTTCAGGACGACTCGCCAGGCGCCCTTTTTCAAGAAGCCTTTTTGCCAGACGCCCTGAGCCCGTAGGCCTGCGGACGCAGTGGAGGTCAGAGTCCCAAATCCGGCGGCCATGAGATTCTCGGCCGGTGTTGCGCGTTTTTGTTGCGAGATCGGCGCTCCCGCCTCGGGGCCACTCGCGTAAAGGACGGGCGTGGTGAGGGGCATGCGGTTCACGTAGGTCTCCGCGACACCTTGAAAGCCCCTGTCGATGTCGGCTTGCCAGGCCGCCTTCCAATGCCATATATTGACTGGCTGCTCCCCATCTCCCATACCCACATAGGGGAGCCGTTCGCCGTTGCCGTAGGTCATGGGAAAGCAGACGGCGACCGCGTCTCCGAAGCGCTCGGTAGCCGCCACGTTCTCATCGACGGTCCGGTCTTTCCAGGAGAGACGCAGGCCTATCTCCTTGTCGTTGTAGAGCACGCGCACCGTCAGTTCCGATCGGTCCAGTGTTTTGACGCGGGGCGCGACCGAAAACTGCGAGATGATGGGGATTTTGTATGCCTTCGCCTTGTTCCATACTCGGGACGAACCGTCGACGGGGATTTCCGTGTCAACCTCCCGGGCTATGAGCAGGTCGCCCGCCGCCGCCAGGCGTTTGAGGACGCTGCTCTCTTGCGCGTTCAGGCGGGCCTGGCCCGTGACGACCGTCAGTAGGAGCACGGCACCCAGAAGGGATAGTGTGTTGAGCTTTTTCATATCGCGTTAGACCTCTCACTTGTGCGGACGTAGATAGGCTCTTCCACCTGTGTCCGGAAGATTTCGTTGTCGTCCTTGCCATAGGCGATGATGGTGTCATTGTACATGGCGAACGCTTTGCCATGGATCTTGGTATCGAACACCTTCTCACCTTTGACGATCTCATACCGGAAGATGATCTCCTGGGAACGCCGGAAGAGCTGCAGCACGGACAGGAGTTCCCGACTGGGCGTCATGTAGTTCTCAATGGCCGTGTCGACCCCAGGGCCAAACATCTGACGCAGGTAATCCCGGGGGACCCAGCGGGGCGGAATGTAGTAGACATTCGGCTCCGTCCCGAACTGAGGGTAGAGCGGCAAGGCCACGCCGGCCTCCTTGATCATATAGTAGAGGGGATTGCTGGGGTCCTCTTTCCAAGTCCCATCCTTGTTGATGTCGACCAGCCCTTGCAAACGGATCTGTCCGACGCAGGCCCCCATGCAGCGTGCCTCCATGGGACGCCCGTGAGAGGCGGGATCCTTGCCCTCGATACGCGGGTAGCAACCGACGCATTTCTCCGAGACGCGCGTCTGTGTGTTGTACATGGGCTTCTTGTAGGGACAGGCCTCCATGCACTTTCGATAGCCCCGACAGCGTTTCTGGTCAATCAGCACGATACCATCTTCGGGCCGCTTGTAGATGGCCTTGCGGGGACAGGCCGCCACGCAAGCCGGATAGGTGCAGTGATTGCAGATACGCTGCAGATAGAAGAACCAGGCCTTATGTTCGGGCAAGGACACGCCGCCGTCGGCCAGACCGATCTTTCCTTTCGCCTTGAATTTCGTGGAGGTGTCTTCGTAGAGATTGGGCGTGCGCCACTCCTTCTGTTCCGGCAGGTAGCCCAAGACCTGTTCGCCGGAGGGCGCGGCTTCAAAGATGGTCTTGCCCCCAAACACGTCCTCTTCGGTAAAGGGGTCTTTCTCCCAGACTTGGCCCTCGGGATTGGCCTGATCCTGAAGCTCCAAGATTTTGGCGTCCCAGTTGCGGGGATAGCCGCCGTAGGGCTTGCTCTCGACATTGTTCCACCACATGTACTCCTGCCCCTTGGAGAAGGTCCAGGTAGACTTGCAGGCCATGGAACAGGTCTGGCAGGCGATGCATCGATTGATATTGAAGACAGCCACGAATTGCTTCTCGGGATGTCTCTCCTCGTAAGGATAGTCCATGCCCCGCCCAAGCTGCCAATTATAGACTTCAGCCATTGCGAATCTCCTTCAGAATGGTCTTGACGTATTCTTCCCCCTTGAGCTGGAGGATGTTGTGGGTGGCCTTATAGAAGGGATTCTGAAAGAGCTCAAAAATAGCGTCATCCGACCAGCCCATGAGCATATACTCTTCCACAAAGGTCCTGGTCATTTCCAGATAAGAGGCGTCTTCGGAGGGGACCTCCATGAAGACGGAGACCATTTCCAGAGGATCTTTCTCTTCAAATTCTTTGGGACTTGTCATTGGAGTCACGCCGTTTCAATATAGTGTCCGCCGATATATTTTTGCATGAAGGGGGCCTCGTCACCCGGAGTGACTCCGATGGTCGCCGGCTCCCACTTGCCCTTGCCATGGAGGCCGCCATCTTCCGCCTTGACGATACGGACCAAGGTCTCCTTGGGGACGGTATTGACGTAGTGATTGTCTGCCTCGCCGCCGAAGATGAATTTGGGCGCCATCTTTGATTTGTGAAAGAGGGTATCGGTTTGGTGCATGGGCATGGCCCATTCGCGTGTGATACTCTGCTGCGAGCCATAGCGGAAATTGGCCTGGTATCCGGTTTCGGAGAGGGCCCGCCCATCGGGTCGAGTTTCATGGGCAAGCACGGTTCTTTCGGTCGCAATCCAGGTCCCATGTTTCATCATGACGACATGATAGGGATAGGCCGGATTGTACTTGGCCCGTAACATGAGCCGCGCCACCTTGTAGAAGGGATCGCTCGGCTTCGCCCCTTTGTAGGGCCTATCCGTGGGATCTGCGTCGACATAAATGTAGTCACCGTCCGCAATCCCCAAATCCTTCGCCGCCTGGGGGTTGATGTGGAGCTGATGATCGGAGGCGTCGGGCAATCGTTTGTCTTCGCGGAGTTGGTCGCCAAAATTGCTGGCCCAGACGCGATGCCACATGACATTGGACCACTGGGAGTGCACCGTGTGACGCGACTTGGGGGTGATACAGTAAAAGTGGAAGCCCTGCTTCCAGAGCGGGTTTTCCGTCTTTGCCACTTCAGCCCAGCTCTTCTTGATATTGCGGACATGTCGCGCCTCGGCATCCATTTCTTCCGGCGGAATGCCGTAGTCATCGGGACGGACCATCGGATTGGTCGAAACAATGACGTTGGGCAGATAGGGCGTGGCCTCGGGACCCTCGCGATGCACAACGAAGTTTTCGCCATACTCGATCGCCTCGGGGATGTCACAGTAGCTGTTCAGGCGGCCCGTATCGGTAAAGAAGGGCTTGTTCTCGTGAATCTGTTCCCAAAAGGGGATGCGGGGATAGGTGCGATACATCATCAGGGCCGAGCCGGGCTCACCATACTTGCCGGCCATGATGTCCTCGAACCGGTAGCCCGAGAGCGGGACCGAGGCGTCCAATAAGCGCTGGATATAGACATCTGTCCTGCCTTCGAAGGCAAACTTCCAGTAGCGCTCAAACCGCTCATCGTTCAATTGCCGACCCAGGGCGCGGGCGACACCGGCCAGGATCAGTACGTCGTCCTTCACATTGTGCTGGGGTTTGATGCCGCCCTTCCAGATCTGCACGAAGGGGTTGGAGCAGGAGGTCGTGATCTCATAGTTCTGAGTCTCCATCCACCAGGTCGCCGGAAAGGCCAGGTCGCAGTACTCGATGGTGGCGTTCAGTTCGATATCGGTACTCATGATCATATTGCAGGTGGGCAGCACGTTCTTGATCACCTCGTAGGCCCACTTCGAGTTGTTGATGTGATTGACGTTGGTGAACCACATGGCCTTGGAGGGGCTGGGCATGTGGGTCTTCCCCGTAAAGATCTTTCGCCCGTCGCGCGGTGTGTCCACTATGAGGGGGCGATCGCCGTGGGCCCAATAGGAGGCCGCTTCGTCCTTGGCAAAGTTCTTGACCGGAACATCCTTGCCGGGCGTGTCCGAATTGAGGTCCGGCGTGAAGGGATTCTCGGCCACCCAGACACCCAGTCCTTCGCCGACGTCGGGGCCGGCCTGGAAGTTGGCCGACTTGTAATTCCCCGCCCAGGTATGGGAGCCGGCACCGGGCTTGCCGATGTTGCCGGTCAGCATCAAGGGGAGGTAGGTGGCGCGGTTGACCTGGGTCGCGTGAAACCAGTGATTGATCCCCTCGCCGATGTGAATAGCCACCGGCTTGATGGTGGCAATGTCCTTGGCGAGTTGTTCGATATGCTCTTTGGGAGATTCCGTGATCTTCGCAACCGTGTCAAGATCATAGTCCTTTAGGTGAGCCCGGTAGGCGGTGAAGAGCGTGGCGACCTCCACAGTGGAGCCGTCGACCAGCGTGACCTCGCCCTCCCAGTCCAGGGTCGGATCGATGTCCTTCTTCCTGAGCTGCTCCCCAACGTCATCCCGCGTCAGGGCCTTGAACCCGTCTCCTTGGCGAATGACGAAGTCGCCCAGTCGCTCGTATTGGTCCTGAGTCAGCCCCTGCTCAGCGAAGCTCGGCCCCGCTTTGCTCAGACCCAGTTCATAGCCGGGAAAGACCTCATGGGCTTTCAAACGCTTAAGTGTGTCTTTTCGTACGAGGAAGGGGAAATCAGTGAACTGTTTGACGAATTCCGCGTCATACCACTGGCGGTCCATCAGGATCTTCGTGATGCCCAAGAAGATAGCGCCATCCGTCGCGGGGCGCACGGGCAGCCAGTAGTCCGCCTTGGTCGCCGGCGGGCTGTACTCCGGTGTGATGACGACCACCTTGGCGCCCCGTTCCATCGACTCGATGAAAAAGTGTGAGTCGGGCATCTTGTTTTCGACCAGATTTTTTCCCACTTGGATATGGAGTTTAGTGAAGCGAAGGTCGTTGAAGTCACAGTCCGAGGCCTGCAGGCCATGGACGAAGGGATGGCCCGGGGCTTGATCGCCATGTTCAGTGTAGTTATCCCAGTTCTTGCCGCCCCGCGCCTGGGTCTCGTCGACGCCCCTTACGTGTGCATCCACCAAAGCCATCATGTTCGAGAACCGGTACATGCCGAACTTTCCGATGACTCCCAAGAGGCCCATGCCACCGCGAAACTTGATGACCTGCGTGCCGGCCTGCTTCATGGTCTCGATCATCTCGGGCTCATAGCCCTCCGCCCGGAGTCGCTCCTCGCCCTGTACGCCGCTGTAGTGCTCGGCCGTAGCGACCAGTCCCCCTGCCGCCAGGGCGAAGGCCTCGTCGAACGAGATGGGTTGCAGTTGATCCGTGCCCCGGGAGTCGAACTTGTACTTCTTCTTCAGCTTGGGCGTCAGGTAGGGATAGCCTGCGGTGGCCCATTCCTTCCAGCCCTTACGGACCACCGGATTCTTCAGCCGGTTGGGCCCATAGACCCGCTGGGCAATGGTGAAGCCCTTGGGACACATTCTCGGATTCCAGTTGTGCGTGGCCCGGTTGCCGTCGAGATCCTTGCATTGGCCGATGTTGTAGGTCTGCTCGGTCCGCACGATGATCCCGTTCCGCACGATGGCCCGGACGCGGCAGGCATGGGTGTCGTTGGGAGAACAGACGAAGGTGAAGCTCGAGTCGTAGCGGTATTGATCGCGATAGACCCGCTCCCAATCCCGCTGCGGATAGGCGTCCAGCGGGTTGTCGACGCCAACGATAGGTTCCAGGAAAGCATAGGCAGGCGACGAGAAGAGAGCGCCGGCCGCTCCCGTCGCACCCGTCAATTTCAAAAAACTGCGCCTGTTCATGGGCTTCATGGCATACTCTCCTAAAATGGACAGGTTGCTCGATATGATCAGTGGGCATCCAGCCAAGGGTCCCTTGCCCGGGAGGCATCTTGTCGCCCACTTCCATCTCTACCGGATATAATCACATGTCTTTATATCTTATTGTCACAAAAAATATTCGGGCCTAAGGCTCCTTGATCAGGTCCGCCACCGTCGTCGTCTTCAAGAAGCTAAGATAGGCCTCCTTGATGACCTTCCACTGGTCATGCACCGGGCAGGGGTCCGTCTCTGAGCACTCTTTCAATCCCAGCGCACATTTCTCCCACATGGCTACGTTCTCAATGGGTTCCACGATGTCGTAGAGCGTGATCCGGTCCGGCTCCATGCCCAAACGAAAGCCCCCTCCGGTCCCCTTCTGCGAAGAAACGATGTTCCGGGCACAGAGGCCCTGCAGGAGCTTGCCGAGGTAGTTTTTCGGGGCCTCGATCCGCTTGGCGATGCTGGACGTGCCCTCGTAGCGTCCCTCCGGGAGCTTGGCCAGCTCGACCAACGCGTTCACGACACATTTGCTTGTCTTACTGAGCATGCCAATTTCCACCTAATCACATGAGATTATAGGATCAAAGCCTTCCCGCGTCAACCTCTAATATACGGGAAACCCCTTATTTTTTCCAAATATTCGCGGCAAGGCTTGGATCCCTTGGTACGCGGATCCTTTCAGAAATGGCATTATGCGCGACAGGCGCATTTCCGATGTCGTGCAGATTGGCCCTATAGGGGTCCAGGTGGAGGCGTCATCTGTGCGAGTGATGCGGTAAACGAACTCATGTCTTTGCCGAGCACGTCTCCAATCAGACAGTCGACAAGGGCGCCACGCTGTTCAGGAAATCGCTTGACAAATCCATCGAAGCTGAAGGCCGGGTCATAAAAGGCGTAGATGAGTCGTCGGATGACTTCGACGCCCTCCGACAGCACGGGTTCGAATTGCCCCAGTCGGGTCGCGGAAACATCGCCTGTCGCAAGCGCTTCCTGCACACAAGGGGCCGCCAACTCGGCCGATCCGAGCGCCAGGAACAGTCCGGACGAATAGATGGGGTCGAGGAAGGCCCGTGCGTCACCGAGCATCAGCCACCCCTCTCCGCAGGTCTGTCGATTGACGTAAGCCAGCGTTCGCCGCCCGCCGCGAATCGGCTTGACAAGCTGGGCTTGCCCCAGCCGCTCGGCAAGTGGCTCGCAGCGCTCGACTTCGCCGAGAAATACGCTGTCTCTATCATCGGTTTCACGAAACAGATATTCGGGCGATGCCACAACACCAACACTTACCATGTCGTCTGGCAGTGGGATGTACCAGAACCAACCATTGTCAGCGATTCGAAAGATGGTTGTCTCACCCGCATCGATTCCTTCAAGACGCGTGCCACCCCGGTAGTACGTCCAAATGGAGGCTTTCTTGAGTCCCGGCACCTCGCGCTTCAATCCGAGTTGACGTCCGATGAGGGTTGCCCCGCCCGACGCATCGATGACCACGGATGCATGGACCTCGTAGGGCTCAGCGTTTTCCTGAACGGCCCGGACGCCCACGGCACGCTCCTCTTCAAACAAAACCTCTTCAACACGTGTCTCTTCTCGAATGTCGACGCCCTGTTCCCTGGCGTGATCGAGCAGCATCTTGTCAAATGTTGCCCGCTCGACTTGCCATGTCTGTGCGCCTTCGCCGGGAATTCTTTCCGAGAAGTAGAATGGGCTTGATGTCTTCCCGGTACGCGAAACAAATCGCACGCTGTGCTTTTCGGGAAAAGAGGAGCGTTTCAGTTTCGACAGCAGTCCCAGCCGCTCGAACGTCCCGTAGGTGTGCGGAATGAGTGACTCGCCAATATGATAGCGGGGAAACTTGGAGCGTTCGAGGATTAGACAGCGGTGATTGTCACGAGCCAGAAAACTTGCCAGCGCCGCGCCGGCTGGGCCGCCGCCCACCACGACGACATCATAAGCGCCGTTTGAATCGGATGTATTTCGCATGTTATTTTACTCCATCTGTCTATTGTGATTGAATGGCTTCTAGTTCTATCTCAAACAATAAATCGTCTCGGCAGACCGTATTAAGGGTGGTGACGACGGGCAGCTCGCACAGGTGTTCTTGGCAATAGTCATAAAACAACTGGGCATCCTGATGCCGGGACAGGTAGGCTACGGTCATGGTGACATCCGAAAAGGTGAAATTCTGTTTGCGAAAGAGGGCCTCCACCACCGCCATGGTTTGTTCTATCTGCCTGTAGGGATCTCCCTGGTAAACCGTCAGGCCGGCCCGGTCAATACTGGCAGTGCCGGAGACATAGAGCCGCTTTTCCTTGGGTGCTTGCAGCATCATCGCCCTGCTGAAATCACTGCCGTAATCACTGGCGGCATCCTGGAGTGGCGAGGGTACCGTGAAGGCACGGACATTATCCAGTTTCGGCTTCATTGCCAGCACCCCGGCTGTCAGGGCGGCCCCGTGCGGGTTCGCGCCACCGATACCGGTACTCGCCGGGCAGGATTGCTTGTCTATATTATTATTGGCAAAGAATGTACTCCGTGCCTGATTGAACTGAGGATACCAGCTAAGGATGTCATCGTTATAAAACCAGGTACGCACTATGTTGGTGAAGTTCATTCCAACCTGTGCGAGCGTCGTGTTGATCTGCTCAAGCAGCATGGTCGTTTGCTCGGCTTTACCAGCATCGCCAGACTTGGGAAGGAGTCCTCCCAGTTTTAACAACTGGTAATCTTCCGTTTCGATGCAGCTGCCGACCACCCTTCCATTTGCTTTGAGATATCTGACTTCCCCTTCGACGGCCCAGACATTCACACCGGCAAGCTGCGCTGAGCCCAGATTACAAACCGTCGTGATGGGCCAGGGGGCATCTGCCAGCGGAAACCTGGCAAAGAGTTCGCTGCAATCACTTTCTGAAGAAAACATCTCTTGAGAAACGATCCTGAGTTTGTGCTGTTTTACATAGGCCAACGTCTCCTCCATGGCTGCGGTGATCGAACCCCTGTCCTTGGCGGTTGCCGACACAAAATGTTCTTTTACAGAGCCATAGCGCTTCCTTACAGACACTTTGCCGTTATTGTTTCGGGCTACATCATTCATTCTATTCTGTCTTGTCCGCCGCGTCCGTCTGATTCGGATCTCCCTGCGAAATATCGTTGGGATCCATTTCCGTGAGCAAGGGGCCAGAACTCCCACCCTCGGCCATCTCTGGACTCTCGGGATCGTTCTGCTGCTGGGGTTTGAAGAACTCCGTCACGCCGCCGAGACCCGACAAGGAATCCATGAGGACATCTTTCAGTTCCTCAGGCACCGGCGCTTTGTGTTTCTTGCGGATCAACTCGACCATCTCCTCGTTGGGGACACCGTAATTGGAGATGGTGGGAGTGAGAATAAAGATGATCTCTTTAGCACGCTCCTCAAAATCCTTGCTCGAAAAAAGCACGCCGATGAACGGAATGTCTTTGAGAAAGGGGACGCCTCTCACCACAGACCGCCGCTCGGTCTTGCGGAGACCCCCGATGATCAGACTCTCGCCCTGGCGAATCCGGTTTTCCCCGTTCGTAATGGTTCGTTCGGTGATGATGGGGATCTGCTTCACCCCCTCCGGCGTGCTCTTGGATGAAATTTTGATGCTGGTCTCCAAGCCAATGTAACCATCTGCAAAGACGTGCGGCGTAACCTCCAGGGAATCCTCGACCCACACATACTCGGTCGTCGTGTAAGGCTCGGCCAGTTTCGTGACTACTTCCTTGGGTAAGGGGACATTGTCCCTCGTGATGATTTTCGCCGTTTGACCGTTGACGACCTCGAGGACAGGATTCATGAGGATCTTCAGATAGCCCCTGGAGACCAGGACATCCACCAGCGCCCTAAACTCATGGCCGGCCATGTTCAGGTTCTTGGAATACCCCACTTTGAGTCCAAGTTTCGCCCGGGCCGGCTCTCGCAGGGATGCCCCGGGGAATGCCGGCAGGAGGACGCCGTCAACCACCTTGCCTCCCAGGGTCACGCCCTCGCCGAAGAGGTTGTCGATCTGGATGGTC
>JADFMM010000021.1 GCA_022563885.1 Planctomycetota bacterium
GGCCATGACCCATCGGCCGGTGGGCTCGTGGCGCAGGACCTTGGGAGCCCGGTTGCCGCCGATGATGTGCCCGATCACCGGATTGTCCTGGTATTTGCTCCAAGTTTTGCCGCTGTCCTGGCTATAGGCAATGGACTGGGCGAACTTGCTGCCTGCCTGGCGTGCCCAAGGGGTGTTGGCGGCCGAGGTGTAGAAACAGACCAGCGGATCGTGCTCGCCCCGTTTGAAGCCGCTGGTATTGCCCTTGTCCACTACCGCGGACCCGGAATAGATGGTTCCCAAGGCATCGGGATGCAGGGCATCCGCAAGCTCCCGCCAGTGGATCATGTCCCGGCTCACGGCATGTCCCCAGGTCATGTTGCCCCAGGCCCAGCCATAGGGGTTGTGCTGGTAGAAGAGATGATACTGGCCATTGAGTGTAGTTCACCAAGCCCTTGCCCTCGAATCCCTGGACCTTCATTTGCTCAGGCAGCGTCCCCCTCGCCGGACCTGGCCCGAAGGCCTTGCCCGTCACCTGCCAGTCGCCGTAGTCTTTGCTTCGAAGTCGGCAATCAGGATGTCGGAGCCACCGGCCCCCACCAGGGGACTCGACAGACAGACCATCAGCATAAGCATGGGGACATATGATCTCATGATCTCTTCCTTTGCAATAACTCCGATAGCGTGCCCTCGTAGGCCGGCAATGCGCCTGCTTTGGATGCCACATAGGCGCCGATGCGGTTTGCCACCTTGACCGCTGCCACCGGATCGTCGTGCCGCAGATAGTCCGTGAGAAATGCCGCGGAAAACGCATCGCCGGCTCCGATCGTGTCGACGACCTGTACGCGGTGGCCGGGAACGACACCGTAGTCTTCCTCATGATACACACCCGCGCCCTCCGCGCCCAAGGTGACCAGCACGATGCTCAGGTCGAATCGGTGTGCCAGTCCGTGGCAGATGTCTCGCAGCGATCCTGTAGGTTGCGTTAGGAACATTCGCGACACGGTCGCCGCTTCGTCATCGTTGAGCTTGAGGATATGCGAGGCTTGGAGTGATTTTCCAAAACGTCTCGGTCATAGTAGTGCTGTCGCAGGTTCACGTCGTAGAAGATGCGTGTGGACGTGCCCTGAAACGCCTCGAGCAATTGGCAGAGTGAGGCACGACTGGTCTCAGAGCGCTGGGCCAGTGTCCCCAGGCAGAACACATCGTAGGCCTGTGCGAGAATGGCCGTCTGTGTGGCGGCATCCAGCGCAACGGCATCAAATGCCACCTGCTCGTGGATGACATAGTGCGGCTGCCCCTGGGACGAAACCGTGACATCCACCCGGCCGGTTGGCGTGTCAGGGACGACTCGGACAAAACGACAATCCACGCCAAGAGAGTTCGCCGCCGCCAGGGCCTCGGTGCCGAGCGGATCACCTCCGAGTGCGGAGACAATGCCGGCCCGCAGGCCGCAACGCCCGGCATGCACCGCCAGATTGAAGGGCGCGCGCCCCCAGGTATTTTTCATCGCCCACGATGTCCCAGAGGATTTCGCCAAAGGCCAATAGCTTCATGGTCCGTCCATTACCTGACCTTGCGGCTGAAGGTTCGCTCAGGCGATGTCTTCCAGGTAGATATCACGGAGCTATTGAAACTTCTTGAATGCGTACCCGTCATACATAGTCTGAAAGTCCTCTAGCTCTACTTCCCCCTGAGGTCTCCTAAAGAAGCTAAAGCCAACGACATCATCTATCGCGCTCAGGTTCCATTCGATCAATCCCTTATCACGGAACGGTTGCATCGCTACGTGTCCATCCGCATAGCCCAGTGTGCTGCTGTTGCCACGGTGGAAAATGCCAAATGGGTCCACCCACTCTCTCGAGCTGGGACGCAGGACCCAGCTACCGTTGTTATAGCCCCGAGGATCACATTCCGCGAGAAAGACATACTTGCTGGCAGGACGTTCGACATCAGCGTATGTCTGACAGGGAATGACCTGCCACCCCCCCGTGCGGTTGACGCCATTGAGACCGCCGGCAATGGAATAGGTGCGATAGGCGAATTGGTGTTGCGGACTGTTCTTGCGCTTGTCAGAGGGGCAGCGATAGACCTCTAGTTTCTCCACGTAAGGCCATAGGGTTCCCGCTTCAATGGCATCTAGCTTTGCCTGAATAGTAGAGCCCGCCCCACCTACCGGATTTCTGACCCAACCGGTGGCATTGGTGTGACCGCTGACCAACCTATCGTCGTTGGCGTCCTTGTACATGAGCCAAGCCATGACCAAGGAGCGCACGTTGGCCCGACAGGTAATACTGCGCGCCTGTTCCCGAGCCCGGCGCAATGAGGGCATGAGAACGGCCATGAGCACGGCAATGATGGCAATCACCACCAATAATTCAATGAGTGTAAAGGCCTTCGATTTCATCTCAGTTTTCCTTCATAAATTGTGAACTCAACGAGGCATTTCAAGGTTGTGGCCTCTCGTGGATGCCGACTGGGCTGGCTACGTCGGCCCCGTAACGCCGGCGGGGAGGAATTTGACGTCCCGGTCGTTGGGGACGGTTTCACCGGGTGTGCAGCGTCCGTTACGGACTTGCCGGTCCAGCAAGCGCAGCAACGCTTCCACTTTTTCCGCTCGGGCGTTTACGACGTTGTTTGTCTCGCCGGGATCGTCGTCGAGATTGAACAGTTGCATCGGAGGCAGGCCATTCTTTTTGGCCACGTTCTCCCGCGGCGCGCTCCAGCCCCCGCTTCCCGCGGACAGGCAGAGTTTCCAGGGTCCTTGGCGGATGGCGAAGAATCCGCCGATGGAATGGCTGATCAGGGTGTCGCGGCCGGAGGTTTCCTCGCCGTCGAACACGGGCAGGAGGCTGAACCCGTCTTCGCCTCCGAGAGGCTGACGGGTCTGGCCCGTGATCGCTTCCAACGTGGAATAGATGTCGGTGAGACAGGTCAAGGCCTTGGTGGAACCACCGGCCTTGATGCGACCCGGCCAACGGGCGATGAATGGCACGCGGTGTCCGCCTTCGTAGATGTCCGCCTTGTGGCCCCGATACTTGCCGCTGGGGTAATGCCCATGCTCCTTCAAAAGCTCGAAGTTGGCTTGAGGCGAGCAGCCGTTGTCGCTGGTGAAGATGACCAGCGTGTTCTTGTCGAGACCGGTTTCCTTCAGCGAGGCCAGCAGTTCCCCCACGTGATGGTCTGTCTGCATCACAAAATCCGCGTAGGGATTCAAGCCGCTCGATCCCTTAAACGGAGGAACCGGCACGATGGGCGTGTGGGGAGCGGGGAGCGCCAGGTAAAGAAAAAATGGTTTCCCGGCTTTGGCGGCCTTCGCGCGAGCCTTCACATACTCGATCGCCCTGCTGAACAGATGAGGCAACACGTCCTCAATTATAAAGTCAGAACCGATCGGTCCTTTGCGGTACCACCCATAGGGATCATCCTTGCGGCTCACGCCCTCTTCCCGATCCGGCGCTGCTGTGATCCGACCCGTGTCGACCCAAACATAGGGGGGCATGTCCAGTGAACCGCAGTGGCCGTAGTATTGATCGAAACCGTTGATGTCCGGACCGTTCTTCACTGGTTTGGTGAAATCGATCGTCTTGCCGTTTTTGTGCCAGTCCCAACCCAGGTGCCACTTGCCGATCATGGCGGTATGATACCCGCCCTTGCGCATCAGGTGTCCCAGTGTAGGTCGGTCCGCAGGAATCAGGTGACTGCTGGTGCCGCTCAGGACGCCGCGGGCCAGCCGTGAACGCCAGTTGTAGCGTCCGGTCAACAGGCCGTAGCGCGTGGGGGTGCAAACGGAACTGGAGGTATGGGCATCGAGAAAGGTCAGTCCTTCATCCGCCATCTTCCG
Organism: Planctomycetota bacterium; assembly: GCA_022563885.1. Lineage (GTDB taxonomy): Bacteria > Planctomycetota > Phycisphaerae > Sedimentisphaerales > Anaerobacaceae > JAIPFM01. The sequence goes on from JADFMM010000021.1 coordinate 3,824, forward strand.
CAGATGAGGCGTCCGAATCTTGCAATCCGGATTGGTTGGGGAGATGTCACCGATCCCCAGGTCGTCGGCGAGGATGAAAACGATATTGGGTTTCAAGTTGGCGGCGGCTGTCGCGGCTTCAGGGTGCGTCAGCGCCAGGGCGATCAGGACAGTGCGAATAGTGAGGCTCATGTTGCTGACACTCCGTTTAGGAACCGGCAAGAAGACAGCAGCATACCTGACGGACTCATTGGAGACAACCGCGAAAAACGCGAAACATGCGAAAAAGAACGTATGAACCGGGCTTGTCCTGACGCGACAAATTTCGCGTGTTTGGTTGCTTTCGCGCTTGTTCTCACGGCCTGGCCGAAGGTCTCCCCTTCGACCCAAGGCTGTCGGGGACAGGCCGTTTTCTTCCTTGCATCGGACCACCTGGCACGGCGAGATAACCCCTCATCTTTCCTGCTACATGCACGTCCTAAGAGCACCTAACAAAATGAGTCTGCATTCGAGCGGCTTGTTCAGCGCTTCGACCTTGCTGCGGTTGAGGAAGGCCTCCCGGGTGAGATCGCCGCTCTCGATCTGAGCGATCAGTTCTTTATGCGCCTGGTAGTCCTTGTTTTCGACGCCGGCCCGACTCTGCATGATACGCCAGGCCTTTCTTCGCTCGATACAGAACAAGACCATTTGACGGGAAAGGAGGTGATATTGGCTCTTGCCGTCGGCTTGGTGATCCAATGTATAGACGCCAAAGGTCGGGATGTAGGCCCGATGAGTCGGGTCCAGGTGCCGGACGTGGACAACGTCATTCTGGGTGACCAACTGCAGCAGGTCTTCCAACAGGATCTTGTCCTTGATCTGATCCTCTTTGACGATCTTGTGGTGCAGGCGGAAGCGAGCCTCGGTAAAGGCCCAGTGAGCCGGCGTATACTGATACTTGATCCGGGTCACCGGTGCCGTGCGCAGATACCAGTCCTTGCTGGGCTGCGGATTACCCTTGATGCTGAAGTTCTCCGCATAGGTCTCGCCCAGCGTGGGGTTGAACACAAACTCCGGCATGCCTCGGCTATCGCGAACCAGCAAGGCCTGTTGTGACGAGGCCCAGTCAGGCACGCCGTGTTCCGGTTGGCAGGTCGTATAGATATGGTAAAACGCGGTGCCGCGGTAGTAGAGCCCATCGATCATCGCTTTATACAGCGCACCCGTGTTGGCCATAGAGACCTGAGCCACGTAGGGCGAGCCGTGACCACTCACGAAGGACTCGGCGACGCATTTTATTTCATGACGCTTGCCCTCGGTCGCGGCGCCGGCCTGATTCATGTCAAACCCGCCGGTCATGGGGGACGAGTCGGCATTTTGCCCGCCGGTGTTGGAGTAGACCTGCGTGTTCAGCATCAACATCTTGACATTGGGCCGGTTCTGTAGAATCACCTTGGAGACGTTCTGATAGCCGATGTCCCCCATCGCGCCGTCACCACCGATGACCCACACCTTGGGTAGCTCTAGGATTTCCTGATCGGTCATGGCCGCATCCGTGAAATGCGTGTAGCGGAACCAGTCGTCCTCAGTGAATCCATCGACGCATGCGTCCAGCAGCGCGTCGGCCAATCTTTCGGGGATGACCGAGCAATTGGACTGATCCTGGATTAAACCCGCTCTCATCACGGTCATATTCGACTTAACCACCGCATCGCCGAGGCGACCGAATTTTTTGACATACTGTTCACGTACCGTCGCCAGGAACTCTTCATCCGGAATACGGTAGTCCTTGAGGAAGGGGGAGACACCGAAAAACGCCCCCAAGAAGGCGTTCCCCTGCATGCGTGTCTGCAGGTCTTCACGATGTGTCGCCCGCTTGGCGATATCGAACCCATGCAGGGTAAAGAGACGAATCTTCTTGTCGATGATGAACTGGCGGAATCGTCGCGGAATCCGCTCCCACGCCTTTTCAGCGGCGGTTTCGTCGGATTCCCACACGAAAGCGCCGCCGTCCTGCATGCCGTGCAAGGGATTGGTGTGTAGGAATATCTTGGGATCGCAGCAGAGCACCACGGTCACATGTTCCAAATCGCAGTTGACCCGCACACGGTCGGGCGCCGCGACCAAGAAATAGTTGGTGGGCGCCCCCCTTCTTCTCGGAGCCATACTTTGGATTCGCACTGATATTCACGACCTCTTTAGGTATCCCATGGGCGTCGACCAGATGGTCGCGTTTGGAGATGTACTGAGAAAACTCGCCCAGGTTCTCGCCTAGGTTCTTGCCGGTGGTGATCATGCCCCACCCCCCAATCGAATTTTCCGGCAGACAGGAGGGCGTCTCGTCTGACTTGACGGCGTAGGGGTGGTCGATCCCCACATAAAAGAAGCTGACGCCGTCGGTGACCTTTTGGCCGTCTTTGCGAGCCAACTGACCCTGGGCAAAGTCGTAGGCGCCGATGATGCCCTCCGGACGGAAGTCTCGCGACCCCAAGCCATAGCAGCCGGTGACAATCCTGGGCATTTCCGTGGCGGGATCCAACTTGTCGAGGCCGGCGTGCGCATTCGAACTGAAGTTCTGGCCTGGTTCATTTCCGGGTTACACGACTCGACGTAGGAATCGTGCTCGTGCTCGTACTCGTAAATCGGCTTTTCGGCGCTCTCGATGACGAGGACGATGACCGCTGCGCTGAGTACGAGCACGAAAACAGGTCAGACGGACTGCTACCCATATACACACTTTTGTGAACCGGGCCCTGTCAGATGGTCCCGCTCACCTTGACAGTCCTCCCTCTGCAGGCTATCATGATGCTAGCCCATTGGGCTACAAACGCTCAAACAGATCAACGCTCCCCATGTTGCGTTGTGACAGACGACCAGGCAATGCCAACGGTCTAACGGATCTCGAAACCCAAATGCCTATACTGGGAGGCTCATTGATGGTGCCAGCGGCTATCACGACGTGGTGGGGTCACGTTGTGGGCGTAGTGGCCACCACAGCGCTGCTGGTGACCCTCACTTCAGCACAGCCTCGGGTCGAGCCCGGACCCCTTTTTTTTGAGCAGCAGGTTCAACCCATGCTTCGGCAGCACTGCCTCAAGTGCCATGGAAATGACCCTGAACGCATCCGAGCCGGACTTCGACTGAACAGCCGACTCGGTCTAACGCGTGGCGGCGACAGGGGCTCCGTCATCGACTTTGACCGGCCGGAACATAGCTTGCTCTTAGAAATGGTCAGCTATCGGGACGAGCATCACCAAATGCCCCCGGCCGGAAGACTGTCCGATGCAGAGATAGACACGCTCACCCGGTGGGTCAAGATGGGCATCCCGTGGGCAGCAGAAGGGCCGAGGCCTGAGCCGGCGAAAGAGGAGGCCGAGCCCACCCTCACGGATGGGTCAGACTATTGGGCCTACCAGCCCGTAGAGGAGCCGACCATCCCAGAGGTGGAAAACGAAGCATGGGTCCGCAACCCCATAGACGCCTTTATTCTGGCCAGGCTGGAGAAGGCCGAGTTGGAGCCGGCGGAGCCGGCCGAAAAGACGGCGCTGTTGCGGCGCGCCACCTACGATCTGACCGGCCTGCCCCCCAGCCCGGAAGAGGTAGACGCGTTCATCGCCGACACCCGGCCCGATGCCTATGAGCGGCGGATCGACACGCTGCTCGCATCGCCGCACTATGGGGAAAAATGGGGACGGCACTGGCTGGACCTGGTGCGATATGCCGAAACGAACGGCTACGAGCGGGATTCCGACAAACCCTATATGTGGCGCTACCGAGACTACGTGATCAATGCCTTCAATCAAGACAAGCCCTACGACCGCTTCATTGTGGAGCAGTTGGCGGGGGACGAACTCGACAAGGTCACGCCCGAGACCCTGACCGCCACGGGATTCTATCGCTTGGGGCTGTGGGACGACGAGGTACCGGATCGGCTGCAGAGCCGCTATGACACGCTTGACGACATCGTCTCCACGACCAGTCAGGTGTTTCTGGGCGTCAGCCTGGGCTGCGCCCGCTGCCACGATCACAGGAAGGATCCCTTCCTTCAGAAAGACTATTACAGCGTCCTGGCGTTTTTCGACAACATCAGCGACATGAGCAAGAGGGGGATTCTTCGGCCCGTGATGAGTGCGGAGGAACACAGCGTGTACGAAGAGAAGCGCCGGGCCAAGGAGGCGTCGGAGCAGAAACTTGAAGAACGTCTCCGGCAGATCGAGATCCGATTTCGGGAGAAACTGGCCCAAGAAGACGAGGCCTTCGCCCGCCAGATGGCGTCATCCGCCGGCACAGAAAAAAAGCCCAAAGGCCTGCGCGATCTGCTGGAGAGCCGCGGTCCAGACGTCCTGAGCAAGACGGAACTTCAGGAATACCGAGACTTAAAGAAAGGGCTAAAACTGAGCCGACAGCGCGTCGTGCCCGGGACCTTCGCCCCGGCCATCGCCGAGAGAGGGTCCAAGGCACCCCAGGCCCATGTGCTCATACGGGGCAATGCCCACGTCAAGGGGGAGGCAGTCCAACCCGCGTTCCCGGCGGTCCTAGATGAGCGTGCGCCGGCGTTACCCCAAGCAGACCCCTCTGCCAAGACAACGGGCCGGCGGCGGGTGCTGGCCGAGTGGATCGCGAGTAAGGAAAACAAGTCCACCGCCCGCGTCATGGCCAATCGCCTCTGGCAATACCACTTCGGCCGGGGGATCGTCCGCAGTTCGAACGACTTCGGACGCCTGGGCACCCAGCCCACCCATCCGAAACTGCTGGACTGGTTGGCGACCGAGTTCGTACGCCAGGGCTGGCGCATGAAGGCCATGCATAAACTGATGATGCTGTCCAGCACCTACCGCATGTCCTGCCAGGCCCAGCCGCAAGCCCTGGCAGTCGATCCCCAAAACGACCTTTTCTGGCGCTTCAACATGCGTCGCCTGGGGGCGGAAGAGATACGCGATTCCATACTCGCCGTCAACGGGCGTCTGAATCTCAAGATAGGCGGCCCCAGCGTTTTCCCACCCATGCCCGCCGAGGTATTGGCGACCTCCTCACGGCCGGATACGGTCTGGGGCAAGTCCACGCCCGCAGAGGCCGCTCGGCGCAGCGTCTACATCAAGGTCAAACGGTCCTTGATCCTGCCCATGCTGGCCAACTTTGACCTGGCCGATACCGACGCGAGTTGCCCGGTGCGTTTCGCCACGACCCAGCCCTCTCAGGCCTTGGGCATGCTCAACAGTGCATTCATCAACGAGGAGGCGGCTCACTTTGTCGATCGCCTGCACCGAGACGCGGGCATGGACACGACGGCTCAGTTGGAACGGGCCTTGCGGCTCGCGCTGGCACGGAAGGCGCGACCGGAGGAGATCTCCACCTGCGCGGCCTTTGTTTCGTCTCTGCGGAGAGAGGAGGGGCAGACGGCCACGGAAGCGCTGACAAACTTCTGCCTCCTGGTATATAACCTCAACGAATTCATCTTCCTGGATTAGGAGCCAACGCCATGACCAACGACACCCAACAAAACCCCTCCGGCAAAGGCCAGTTTTGCGGACGGACCCGGCGTGAGTTTCTCTGGGAGGCGGGCGGCGGCTTCATGTCCGTGGCGCTGACCCAGATGTTGTCGACCGACGCCTTCTTCTCGAGCCAGGCCCTGGCCGCAGACGGCACCAGCCCCTATGTCAATCCGCTGGAATCGCGGCCCTCTCACTACGGCGCCAAGGCCAAACACGTGATCTTCCTCTTCATGTATGGAGGTCCCAGTCACGTCGACACCTTCGACTACAAGCCCAAGCTCTACGGCCTCGACGGCAAGACCATCAAGGTGAAGACCTTCGGACGGGGGGGCAAGCGGAATGAAAGTCGCGTCGTGGGGCCCAAGTGGAAATTCAAACAGTATGGCCAGAGCGGCAAGTGGGTCTCTGACCTCTTCCCCCACATCGGGAGCTGCGTGGATGACATCGCCTTCATCCACTCCATGATCGCCGATTCACCCATCCATGGCTCGGCCATGCTGCAGATGAACTCAGGCGAACTCATCAGCGGTCATCCCTGCCTGGGATCTTGGACGAACTACGGCCTCGGCACTCTGAACGAAAATCTACCGGGCTTCGTGGTCATGCTCGACAAATCGGGTGGTCCCATCAGCGGGGCCAAGAACTGGAGTAGCGGATACATGCCTGCCTCTTATCAGGGCACCGTCATGCGTTCGCAGGGCACGCCGATCCTCGATCTCAAACGGCCCAAGGGCATGAGCCGCGCCGTCCAACGCAAATTGATAGACCAACTCAATGCATTCAACACTCAGCACCAGGCGAAGCGCATCGACAACACGGATCTGGCCGCCCGCATCGCCAGCTACGAACTGGCCTACCGCATGCAACAGCACGCGCCGGAGGCGGTGGACATCACCAAGGAGTCTGCGGCCACCCAGTCCCTATATGGCCTGGATCACGAGCGGACCCGAGACTTCGGCGGCAAGTGCCTCTTGGCGCGGCGCCTGGTGGAACGGGGCGTGAGATTCGTGCAGATCTATTCGGGCGGCTCGCACAACGACCACAACTGGGATGCCCATGGCGATCTCGTAAAGAACCACTCCTTCCACGCAGGCAACACCGACAAGCCCATCGCGGGCCTGATCAAAGACCTGAAGCAGCGCGGCATGCTAGAGGAGACGCTGATCATCTGGGGCGGCGAATTTGGGCGGCAGCCCACCGCCGAGTACGCCAAAGGGACGGGCCGCGATCACAATGCCTATGGCTTCACCATGTGGATGGCCGGAGGCGGCATCAAGGGGGGCCAAAGCGTCGGTCGCACAGACGAACTGGGCAGCAGGGCCGTGGAGGATCGATTCCACGTGCGCAATCTGCACGCCACCGTCCTGCACCAACTGGGTCTGAACCCCGAGAAGCTGACCTACTTCTACGGCGGCCTGGACCGCAAGCTGGTCGGGGTGGAAGGCGCCGAGCCGATCCATCAGATCATTTGAGCACACGCAAGCGCGGCAATCAAGATAGGAGGCCCGTTATGCAAAAGGCCAAAGCCTTTACCCTGATTGAGTTGCTGGTCGTGATCGCCATCATCGCCGTGTTGATGGCCGTTCTGATGCCCTCCCTCCAGGCCGCCAAGAGGTTGGCCTCGTCGTCGGCCTGTTTGTCGAATGAGAAAACGCTGCTCACCGCGTGGGTCATGTATGCCGACGATTTCGACGGCAAATTGGTGGGCAACGGCGCCTGTTACGATGACAATCACGGTCGGACACCCTGGGTGTATCGGCCCAAGAATCCAACCGGTGGCAATCTAGCCAACAATCCAGCCTCGCCGGACATCACGATGGAGGATCGTTTTCGCGGCATTCGCGCCGGTGCGCTGTGGAAGTACGTTGAAGACGTGGGGGCCTATCACTGTCCGGGTGACAACCGTAAGAGTACCCAGTCACCTCCCCGGGACTGCTGGCGCAGCTATTCGATCTCCTATGGCTTCGGGAAGAATTACGGCCGTGGTTATCACCCATACGAGTCCATGTCTGAGATTAAGCAAGGGGGACTCTACTATGTCTTCGTGGAAGAGGAACACAACGGCAGCCGTTACGGCGAGAACGAGGGAGGCTGGCACCTGCTCGGCATCGAGGATCCACGCCACCCCAGCGCCTGGCAGTTTTACGACCCGTTGGCCTCCTATCACTTAAAATCCAGCACCTTTGGCTTTGCAGATGGCCATGCGGCCCGTCGTCGATGGATGGACAAACGGACCTTGGATTTCATCGAAACCAACAAGACCGCTCCTGGTTCGCACTCGGGCATCGCGACCGCCTCACCCGACAACGAAGACCTGCAGTGGTTGATCGAACATTTTATTGCTAATGATCGCCGGTGACTGACATTTTCTTGTCATTCAAATGACCAAGCCAGTCACCTGAAGAGCGACGCCCAGCCCTCGGGGTCCAACATCGGTTTTCTGGACGGTCATATGGAGTGGCGTAAATTCAATCCCAATTGGAACGAACCTGAGTTCGAGGCATCTCTTGACATCCTGAAGCCCCGCTACGGTGGCAACCGGAAATTCTGGTGGTAGTTGGTGCTATTTAGTGCATCTCCACGTCACAGGCGCCAACGCCACCACGATAGAAATTGAACTGAACATTGGGATGGTCTGCCAACAGGGACATGGGCACGGCACTGTCCGGGATCTTTTTCCCGATCATCAGAGTCGTGAGCCGCTGACCAAAGGGATTGTCATGCGTCCCGGCCTGCCAGATAGAAACCTTCTCCGCTTGCCAGGTCTGTACCGGCCCTACGGTAATGGCCTGAGTGGGAATACCCGTCACGACGCCACCCCCGCTGGTGCGTGCGTTCTGCATGCAGGTGACCGGATGCAGGTCCACAATACGCGTGGACAACTGGCGAAACTCATCGGGAGTTGGGGGCACGTCCCGATAGGAACCCATGCGCCGCACCGGATCGTTGAAGGCCCAGTGCTTGATGTCCCCCTGCCCTCCCTGCATCACCGCGCAGCGTACGCCCTGCCAGCTTTGGACGTAGGTCGAGATGTCGGCCTTGGGAAAGTGCAGGTTGGCTTCCGGCATGGCCAACTCCGGACGGATCCTGTCGAAGCATAACTCCCGATCGGCCCTTTCAAAAGACAAGGGATGAGTGGGCGATACCTCTTTGCCGTTTAGAACCCACTCATCCATCCCCCAAAAATGGGCATGCTTGAGATCGAGGTTCAGTTCGTTCACCAGACGGGTCACCAAGGGCAGCTGTTCCGTGGGACCGATGGGGCCGCATATGCCGACCGGTTCATCCGCGGTGGCCTGCTTCCAGGCCTGAATGTACTCCAGGGCCTCGGCCAGATAGAACTCTTCAAGCGTAGCGTAGAGAACGACCTGAAACCCGTCGCGTGAAAGTGCCTGCATGTCCGCCGGACTCAGGCGGGCGGCGTCATCGAGGATCTCATCGTCCAGGGTGGTAAAATCCCACCAGTCCGGGGCCAACATGCTGCGTTTTCGTGCCATGGATGGTTCTCCCCTGACTATTCCTTCGTGACAACCCAATCCCCGAGTGCTGACTGGAGGAGGTCCTCTTGAGGGAAGGAATGCCCCAGGTGCTGCCGAAAGCCTTCGGCAAATGTCCTTTGGATTTCACGTCCGCGCAGGCGGCCGCCATCCTTCATCATGTCGACATACTCGTCCACCCCGTGGTGGGCCATGAGCCAGTCCCGCTGACTGGCGTGGCAGCAGAGCATGTCAACCTTGGTCTCCATGACGGAAGTGATGTCCACCCAAATGCCGGGTATCACGGTTTGACCGAAACGATCCTTTGATTCCACCGGGTCCATGTAGTACAGCCAGGGAACGGGTTCGAAGGGATCCTCATCGACTTCCATGTTTTTTATGCCGCTGGCGAAACAGGCCGTCTGGGTCACACGACTGGCGACTTCGTGGTCAACCATGTAGTCCGAGGGACTGGTGGTGATCACCAGAGAGGGCTTCACGCGTCGCATCAGGGCCGTCGCCCGGTTGATGGTCTCTCGATCATACAGGATATAGATGTCTTCACATTCCAAACAGTGGAATTGGCCCCCCAACAGATCTGCCGCCCTCTGCCCCTCGGCACGTCGAATACGACTTATCTCGGCGCGACCCAGGACGGCGCTACCCTTGTCTCCCGCGGCCAGGCTTGCAATATGGACCTCCCAGCCCTGCTGCTGCAAGAGGGCCAAGGTTCCGGCACAGAGGAACTCTGCGTCGTCCGGATGGGCGCCTAGGCTTAAAACGCATTTGCGATCGGGTAGCTTCACTGAATTAGTCTCCTGCCTGGGCTCAGTCTGAATACGCCGTCGTCGGCCCGAGAGCGAGCAATTTTTTCGCGTGGCAAAGACGGCGAAGCAGGCGATGTTGGTTCTATGGTCGATGCAGCCGGGCGGATGAAGGGCCGCTCGAGTTTTCTGGCAGAGCCTCTAGGCACTCAGTTTTTCCGCGGCCATCTTGATGTCACCGAAACGGTCGTCCCCGGCCTCGCGTTCAATGGCCAAGGCCCCTTGGAATCCGATTTCCTCTAGGGTACGCAAGAACGCATCGCCGTCAACCTCGCCCGTGCCCCATGGGACCTCCGCACCCCAGGTGCCGGGAACCTCGGTACGCGTGGCGTCCTTGATATGCACGTGACGCACCCAGGGAGCCAGTACGCGAATGGCTTCTACGGGGACACCCTTGTCATAGAGGATCATGTTGGCGGGATCAAAGTTGACCCACAGGGCCGGGTGGTCCATCCCCTCGATAAAGTGTTTCAACTCCTCGGCTGTCTCCTGACCGGTTTCAAGGAGGAACTTCACGCCCTTCTCGGCCGCAGCATCCGCCAGGAGCTTGGTGCGGTCATAAAACTTCTGCACATAGGCAGCATCACTGTGATCGATAAATCCAAAATGCATGAGGAGATATTCGGCCTCCAATTCCGCGGTCAAGTCGATCGCCCCCAGGGCCAGCGTTCTGTTCTCGTCCCAATGGTCATCTGGCGTCAATCCCCCCGTGACCTTGATGCGCTCCAGCGTGGAGTAATCCTCACAGGGAAAGCTAATCATCGTACTGCTGATTTCCCAATCCTGCCCTTTGATGAATGCCTTGTAGGCCTGACCATCGGGTAGCAATGCCGGAAGCAGGGCCAGATTCACATGGCCGACGTCCAAAGCCTGCAGCGACGCAGCCACGTCCTTGATATCCTCCTGAAAAGACCAACTGCATACCGATATGGGCCATCCTTTTAACATCCGCATGGATCATAACTCCTTCACATCTCTAAGTTACAGATTCGCGTACTGTCCGAATGTGACGGTCCCTTAGTCGTCGTGCAAAAATAACTCACCGGTTTTCCATCTCATCTTCACGCCATCTTCGTCCGTTCCTCAATCGCGAATCCTCAACGTAGAACAGCTACGCTTCCGGTTTCGCTCAATCGATCACGAACGAATCTGACGCAAATCTGAGCGTAAAACCAATGATTTATTTTTGCACAACTCCTAATGATCGGGAAAGTTTCGGATCCAACCGGGCCAGTCGTCACCTTGGACACCACCAGCCAAGGTATAGGGGCCATTCATATTCCACGTCTTGTACCACTTGAGCACATAGAGCTCTTTGAGTCCAACTTTCCTGGCAGAGCCGTCTGCAAATGAGATACACACGAACCCACCATGCCGATTAATGCAGCATCGACCCATATTGTTGCCGCTCCAGGCGGATTCTTCGCTCTGAGCCGGCGCCTGATTGGGCAGCGGCCAAAGATCGAACCTTAGCGCATCCACGTACATCGGAACATTCGCCGCCTGCTTGATCTCATGGAAGCTCCGCCAGCCGTCCTCGGCCTTGACACCACCCTCATATTCTGCTCCGTTCGGAATGTTGAGCAGGTAGCCGTTGATGCTGTAGCTACCCATAATGCCATTGGGGCCATAATCCTTCCCGCTTCCGCTCATGAAGATGCCCCAAGCATTGAAGATGTTGAACGTCAAAAGGTTATTGCCGAATTTGTCCCGCACGGGCTTAACCGCCGTGGGACATAACCAGGTCTTGTTTTCTGTCCAGTCCCAATCTTTCTCGTCGAGGTCGTTAATCCACCAATACCCTCGATCGTTTACACCCGAATAGAGCTTGCCATCATTCTCTGTTGCTCGCATGTGAAACACCGTCCCCCAGTGCTTCATATTGGCGGTACAGCTGATCATGCGCGCTTGCTCTCGCACCCTGCGCAGGGCCGGCATCAAGATGCCCATGAGGACGGCTATGATGGCTATGACAACGAGTAATTCGATTAAGGTAAATCCACGACGCTTTTTCATGTTGCTCACTCCAAATACAGTCATCTTGTCGGCTAAGCCACGCTGGCATGCCGAAAAAACAACGTTGCCAGTATAGCAGATCGGATTGCCTATTCAACACTATGATCCGCAAGAAAAGTCATCTGATCCATCAAGAAAGGCGGAAGTCCTCGTTTCCCCAGGTATTTCAGCGGAATTGATCGGTTTTCGGCGCGGGCGGCACGTCGGCTGACTCGTCCTACCGGACTCTATGTTACAGATGCAAACAGGCGACCGCGGGCTGCCCTCTAGCCAATTTGGATGTCGCATCCTGGTGGGTCCGCGAACACAAACAGCAGGAGGCACCCGTTCGAATTGTCTCCGGATCACCCACAACATATTTCCATACAATGACTTACACACGAACCGAAAACTGTCTCCTGTCCCGCTAGGATGGCTAAAGAAACAAAAACCTCTGCCAGATTGCATTATTGTCGGTATTCCCTATAATGTGGCCACGAGTCTGTGAGGCATGAAGTGTGTACAGGTAGATCATGAATTCCTTTTTGACGAGGATTGACCTTTGACGATAACCAAGGGAAAAAAGGCCAAATTAACCCTGGATGGTCAGGAGCTGGACCTCGATGTGGTCGTGGGGAGCGAGGGAGAGCACGGTATCGACATCAGTAAACTGCGTGCCAAAACGGGCTACATCACGCTCGATGAGGGCTATGGCAATACCGGTAGCTGTACCAGCGACATTACCTTTATCAACGGAGAGGAGGGTATCCTACGTTACCGCGGCTATCGGATCGAAGATCTCTGTGAGCAGTCGAGTTTTACCGAGGCATGCTACCTGCTCTTGCACGATCGACTCCCCTCTTCGGAACAGATGAAGACCTTTTCCCGCCTGCTGAACCAGCACTCCCTATTGCACGAAGACATGCGTCACCTCTTTAGCGCGTTCCCCCATGATGCCCACCCCATGAATATCCTGGGGACCATGGTCAATGCCATGAGCAGTTTCTATCCCAATGTGGACTCGCTCTCCATGCGTGAGAGCATTGACCTGACCGCTGCGCGTCTGATCAGCAAGATTCGGACCATCGCCTGCTACGCCCACAAGAAAAACACCGGTGACCCGATCGTCTACCCCCAGAAGGACTACAACTACTGCGAGAACTTCTTGAACATGATGTTTTGGTCTCCCGTGAACAACTATGAGCTTAAGCCGGACCGTGTCCGGGCACTGAACACTCTACTGATTCTTCACGCCGATCATGAACAGAACTGCTCCACATCGACCGTTCGCCTGGTGGGCAGCTCCCAGGCAAACCTCTACGCGTCTATCTCGGCCGGAATCTCCGCCCTCTGGGGGCCGCTCCACGGAGGGGCCAACCAGGCCGTTCTGGACATGCTCAATGCGATACAGACCGAAGGCGGAGACATACAGAGATTCATAGACAGGGCAAAGGACAAGACGGACAATTTCCGTCTCTCCGGTTTCGGTCACCGAGTCTACAAGAACTACGATCCCCGGGCCACGATCCTCAAGAAGATGTGCATGAACATCCTAGAGGAAGAGGCCGCCCAACAGCCTCTCTTGGACATCGCGCTACGCCTGGAAGCGGCCGTGCTGAAAGACGAGTACTTCGTGAGCCGCAAGCTCTATCCCAATGTCGATTTCTACAGCGGCTTGGTCTACATGGCCCTGGGCTTTCCAACCAATATGTTTACCGTCCTCTTCACCATTGGCCGCCTGCCGGGTTGGATCGCGCATTGGAAAGAGATGGTGCAAGCGCCGGCCAAGATCGGACGCCCGCGCCAAATCTATACCGGTAAGCAGGAACAGCAATACATCAAGATTGAAGATCGGGGCTGACCGAACGGGTCCTCAGCCGGCATCTGTCTCCATTCGTTTCTCCAGCGCTATCAAGCGCTCTTCAATCTGATGTAGCTTGTGAATGATGTAGACATGCGTCTTTTTGGCGTCGATGCCGACCGGACTCTCGTCGCTGTTGATCATCGCCGCGATCTCAGCGTATGTCGTTTTGTCTATATCCATTGTCAATTCCCTTTAGTCTTCGATCCCGGTGGGGATCCCGTCAATGCTGAGGCTGTTCTTTTCCAGCCAGTACCGCTTTATCCCCTCTGCTCCTTTTCCGTCGGCCCATTCCTGGAGTTTTTGCCGTTCACTCACGTACTCACAGATGGGCACCCCCCAGCCGCAAGAGGTGTGTACCAGGTCCACCTCCATGTCGATCACCTGTCGCGCCCCAATAACAGGAGCGAACAGGGAACTCAAGGCCTGCCACTCGGCATCCCGGGGATGGACAGCTCTCGCCTGGCCGTAGAGACGGAGGATTAACGCTTTCTCTGTGAAAGAGCAGAACATGATGGTCATGCGACCATTCTCGGCAATGTGTGCCGCCGTTTCATTGCCACTTCCTGTCAGATTCAGCCATACCACTCGGGTAGGGCTCACAACCTTCAACGAGTCCGTTCCCTTGGGGGAGACATTGATGCGGCCTTCTTGCGGCGCGGTGCCCACGAAGAAGACCTGCTGCGCTTCTATAAAGGTTATCAGTGCCTCGGATATGTCTCTACGCTGCTGCGCCACACTTACATCCTCACAGGTCTTGAGGGCAACCTCATGAACACGAGTGTTCTAGCATGCCAGGCTAGATCCGGCAACGGAAACCCCTGTCTGGTTCAATCCCGGATCACACTCGTGATCGTTGTCGTTGTCGGAATCGTAATCGAAACATGGGATTGGGGCAATTAGGGGTATCGATTACGACAACGACAAGCGCTGCGCTGATCACGACCACGAGGCATAGGTAAACGAGCCTGGCATTGAGATGCGATCGCCCTGGGGCGCCTCTTTTCTCGGCTTGAATCACGCCGGCACCCTCAGTATAATCGCGGACGTTTACCATGAAAAACCGATGGAACAACAGGGAAGCTGCCCGTCACAAGAGCCCCCTCGACCTGCGCGTCTACACCTCCCGGCTACTTGGCAAAGATCCCGATCTCGTCATGCATGGTGGGGGCAATACGTCGGTCAAGATCGCAGAGAAGAACCTCTTCGGCGAGGAAGAAGAACTCCTCTACGTGAAGGGAAGCGGGTGGGATCTGGCCAGCATCGAGAGAGAAGGGTTTGCGCCTGTTCGCATGGCGACTCTGCTCAAGATGGCGGCGCTGGATGAACTCAGTGACTCGGACATGGTCCGTTTCCAGCGGGCGGCGATGACGAACCCCAACGCCCCCGCACCCTCGGTGGAAGCCATCCTCCACGCCATTATTCCCTTTCGTTTTGTCGACCACACCCATGCCGATGCCGTGGTGACGATCACGAATACCCGTGACGGCAAGCGACGCCTCCGTGACATCTATGGGGACTCCGTCCTCATCGTTCCCTATGTCATGCCCGGATTCATCCTGGCCCGGGAAATAGGACAGATGACCCGGCGGGTGGATTGGCAGGCACTCAAGGGCATGGTGTTGCTAAACCACGGCGTCTTCACCTGGTCGGACGACGCCCAAGAGAGCTATGAGGCGATGATCTCCCTGGTCACCGCCGCGGAACGATACCTTAGCAGAGCATGCGGCAAGCTCTCCCTGCCGAACGCGAAGGCCACGAAGGCCGGCGAAGACCTCCTGGCCTTGGCGGCCGCACGAAAATCGGTCTCCGAGCTGCGCGGCGCGGCCGTGTTGGCGCGGCCGGACCGGGGCAAGGCGGCGCTGGCTTTCTCGCTGCTGAAGAACGTGGCCTCCATCGGCACGCGAGGCCCCATTACGCCGGATCACATCATTCGCACCAAACAAAAGCCGGTGCTGCTGAGCAAGAATCCTCAACGAGACATCGCACGATATGCGGAGCGTTATCGGGACTATTTCCTGCGAAACAAGCATGATTCGCTCTCTTGCCTCGACCCCGCCCCGCGCTGGGCCATCTGGCCGGGCGCCGGCACCGTTGCCTTCGGTAAGAATGCGGCGGAGATAGGCATCATCGGCGATATCGTGACCCACACGACCAAATGCATTCGACAGGCGGAGGCCTTGGGAGGCTGGAAACCCCTCCCGGAAAAACGGCTCTTCGAAATGGAATACTGGGAGCTGGAGCAGGCCAAGCTCAAGAAGGGCGGCGCTGCGCCTCTCTTCGAAGGAAAGGTCGTCCTGGTGACAGGGGCCGGCAGCGGGATTGGCAGGGCCTGCGTAGAGACCTTTGCCGCGCAGGGTGCCGCGGTCGCGGCGCTGGACGTCAAAAAGGCCATCACCCACGAATTCGACTCAGCGCAGATCGTGGGTATTCGTTGCGACTTGAATTCGTCGCAACAAATCGCCAAAGCGGTGGATCAAACCATCCGGCACTGGGGCGGGCTCGACATCGTCGTCAGCAATGCAGGGATCTTTCCCGCGAGTGAATCCATTGCCGACATGAGTCCCGCCATTTGGGACAAGAGTCTGGCTGTGAACCTGACCGCTCACCAGCGCTTGCTCCAGCGCTGCATTCCCTATCTCTCCCAGGGCATCGACCCCACCGTCATTATCAATGCCTCCAAAAACGTGCCGGCACCGGGACCCGGTGTCTCGGCCTACTCGGTCGCCAAGGCGGGCTTGACGCAATTGGCCCGGGTGGCGGCCCTGGAATTCGCCCCCCAGGGCATTCGGGTCAACGTCGTGCATCCCAATGCCGTCTTCGACACCGGCATCTGGACGCACGATGTCTTACAGAAGCGGGCCAAGCACTACGGCCAGACCATCGCAGAATACAAGAGAAACAACCTGCTGAAGACCCAGATCACCTCCCAAGATGTCGCCCGCCTGATCTGCACGCTGGCGGGCCCCGTCTTCTCCAAGACCACCGGCGCGCAGATCCCCATCGACGGCGGCAACGAACGCGTCATCTAAGGAATGGTCGTTACAGGTCCCAGGGCATATTTCACTGGATGGAACCGTTTTTCATGGTGAGGATGCGTTGACCCATGGTGGATGCCTCTCCTCGATCATGGGTGACATAGAGCAGGGTAAAGCCGATTTCCCGGTGCCATTTCAGTATTTCGGAGCGTAACTCCGCTCTGAGATCTTCATCCAGACTGGACAGGGGTTCATCCATGACCAGGATCTTCGGCTGTAACACCAAAGCCCGCGCAAGCGCCACGCGTTGCTGTTCACCTCCGGATAACTGTGCGGGTCTTGCATGGGCCCGGCTCTCCATGTGAACCAATTGCAACATCTCATGGATTCTTGAGAGGCGCTCCTGCTTGGGAGTTCCCTTTACTTTCAGACCGAAGGCCAGATTCCCGCTGACCGTCAAATGCGGCCACAGTGCCAAATCCTGGAACACCATGCCCACCTGACGATCCTCGGGTTCGATGAGATTCCGACCGTCCTCGGCAACCGGAATGCCGTTGATTTCAATACGACCCTGGTCCGGGGCGATGAGTCCGGCCGCCAGTCGCAGGAGTGTCGTTTTCCCGCACCCGGACGGTCCCAGAATGGCCACGCGTTCTCCGGGGCCCACTTCCAGAGAGAGATCCTGTAGGACCTGTCGGTCTCCCAGGATCTTATGGACGGATTGAAATCGGATACTCGACATGACCTCCCCAACATCCTTTCATCGCCAGAGACAGGAGACCCAAGGGGATCAGGGTCCCCAACACCATGATCATGCAGAGGGCGGCAATCAGATCCGATGAACCATTCGCCATCAGGGTGAAGGTCCGCACCGGCAAGGTGTCACAACCCGGCGGGTAGACCAGCATGGCCAGTTCTGTGTCTCGCATGCAAAATATGAAGGCCGTCAACCACGCGACTATTAGACCGGGACGGGCCAAGGGGATTAGAATCTGCCGAAACCGTCGCAGCCATCGGGCCCCTGCCATGCAGGCCGCCTCTTCCATGGAGGCTGGGATCTGTTCCAGGGTCGATACGGAAATCCGATGCGTCAATGCGGCGTATTTCGCGACCAGGCCCAGCAGCAGGATCATCGGGGAGGCATAGACCGCCTGGGTGACGGGTCTGTTCCAGAGGAGAATCAGGCCGATTCCCAGAACAGAGCCAGGCAATGCGAAAAGAAACAGGATGATGGAATCCAGAAACATCCAAAACCGAAACGATCTATCGTGAACCAAATAGCCCGTCAACAACCCCAACATCGTCAGAACAGTAGCGGCTATTGCCGAATAGACCAGGCTTCGCATGAGGCTGTGGCCTGCAAGCGTCCAGGCGCGTGGGTAGGCACTGGAAGACAGGGACTCGAACAAGAGGGTGAGCAAGGGCAGTACGGTCCACATGAAACTGAGGGTACCCACAAGGATCAGAATCCCTACGCGACGCGATCGGTTCAAGGGTATGACCAGGCGTCTCTGCCCGTGGCCTATCGACTGAATGATGTATGTTTTCTTGCGCAAGCACAGTCTCTCGAATGCCAAGGCCATGAGTGTCAAGCCGATTAAGGGCATCGCCATCACCGTGGCTGCCCTGAAATCGTAAAACGCGGCGAATTGGGTGAAAAATTCCACAGGAAAGACATGGTATCTCAAGAAGTGAGGGACACCGAACTCCCCTAGTGTGAGAATAAACACCAGTAAGGCACTCAACATGACCGCCGGGAGGATCATGGGAATCGTCACATGCCTGAGCACCCCGGTCCAGGAGGCTACGATTCTGCCCGCTTCTTCCAGACGAGGCGGAATACCCCGGATAAAGGCCAGGGTCAATAACATCACCAGCGGAGAAAAAATCGAAGACAGAATCCATACGCATCCGGGTAAACCCAATAGCCAGTCCGATGTCACGGCGGCGACGGTCGGTCCCAACAGCCCGCGAACCAGGCCCTCTCTGCCCAGGATATGAAACCATGACACTGCCATAATGTAGGGTGGCACAAACAACGGCAGCGCATAGAGAACGGTAAAGGTCCGTCGCCAGGGTAGATCCGTCTTCCCGAGGATTAGCCCCAACGTCGTGCCCGTGACCGTGGAAACAAGGGCACAGAGCCCCGCTAGCACCAGGCTGCGCCCAAGGAGGATCCACTGATTTTTCGTGAAGAGCAAATCCCGGTAGGCATCGAATGTCAGTCTTCCCTCTTCGCTCACGCTCTGTATCAGCAAGAGCAGCAGCGGCAAAAGACCCGCCAGAAACAGGAATCCCACCGCCAAGGACAAGACGATCCGTTTGGTCATTACAGCCCCAGGGCAATCGCATGTAGATTCATAATGACTGTAACACGCTCTTCTTGTCCACGCCCACGGACATGCGAAGAGAAGTAATCAGTAATCAGTGGTAAAGTAATCAGTTTTTCGAGCCAAACCGATTACCGATTACTGTTTACTGATTACTGATTACTGATTACTTTGACGGTGGGAATCTGCCACAAATGGCGTCTTTCCCGCGGTACACGCGAACCTGGCACTTACATACGATAGCCCTGTTACAGCCCCACCCACTCCTTGAGATAGGGTTGGATGGCCTGTAGGGTCTCGGCGACGCGGGCATAATCGATACGCATGACCTTGATTGCTTCAAGCGCTTTCATTTCCTTGGGGATTTCCACGCCGCTGTGCAGAGGAATCTGGGCACAATCCGCAAAGGCCAGCTTGCGTTCGGTCTCCGGGGACAACAGGTAATCGATCAGTTTTCGTGCATTATCCGGGTGACGGGCACCCTTAATCAACACCACGGCATTGGGAACGATCAGGCAGCCCGGCTCATCCGGTCCCTGGTCGGGATAGACCATCTCGATGGATTTACCCTGTCGCATCCGGCTGACCGCATCGTCACTGTCGACCAGGCTGAAGGCATATCGTCCCGATGCGACAAAATCGGCGCTTTCTCCATTACTGGTCGATACACCGACAGCATTGGTCTTCATGGACGCCATGAATGCCATTGCTTTCTCATCCCCCCATTTGGAAAACAATGCGGCAATATGAACGGTCGTGGTCCCGAACAGCGGATTGGCGATCAAGCCCTGTCCTTTCCATTTCGGATCTGTGTAGGCGTGAATCGTCGTGGGCGGATCTTGGATCTGCTTGTTCACGACCAGGACACGGGCACGCGCCGAGAAGCCCGTCCAGTACCCCTCAGGGTCCCGATAGATTTCAGGAATTGCCTCAGCCTGGGGAGAACGATAGATGTCGGCGATGCCCTTCTGCTTGAGTACCTCCGCCCGAATGGGTTCATTGGCCCAGAACACATCGGCTTGCGGATTACCCTTCTCCGCAATCAATCGATTCATCACACCGGTACTCTTGGCCTCTTCCGTATCAAACACCGCCCTGACCTTGATGCCGGTTTCTTTCTCAAAATCCCTCAATATCGGTTCTGAAAAAACCTGGTCCACGCTGGCATAGACCACGACCTCTCGAACGGGAGGACGGTCCCGTTTTGCACACCCCGTCCAAGCGAGCGCCAAGAAAACACAAAACAAAGCAATATTGATCTCTCGTTTCATTTTCAAGGACTCCTTGAGATTTTCGTTTAGGGATCGGCCTCAAGAGTCCTCCTACTTCTGCGTCCACTTCTTCAGTTCTTCGGCCGCCCATTCAACCGTTTCATCGGCGTGACAGCCGTTGCAACTGTTCGGCACGCCGTACTTGATCGTGTCGAGGGGTGAGATGAAATCAAAACTGTGATTGCGCGATTCGCCCGCCACGGAATTCTTGCCGGTCAGAGGCATGTGGCACTCGACGCATAGACTGCCCGCACTGGTAGGCTGGTGGTGAGTATGCCCGGACAGTGTTTTCCCACTGAGAGGTGCAAAGTTGTTCGGGCCGTGACAAGTCAGGCAAAGGGAATTGCTGGCGGCCGATTTGATGTTCATCGAACGGTGACGCGAACCGTGGGAGTCGTGGCAGTTCGTACATTGCAGTCCTGCGTGGTACATCACACTCTGCACGAAGGTGTTGCCCTGAACACGATTCTTGTGAGCCGTGCCATTTTGCCAGAACTCTGGCGTCACGCGACCCTCCTCGGGTTCAAAGGCCTGCCAGAACTTCGACAGGTCCATCCCGGGCAGGTAACCGACCGCCCACGCATATTCGTTGCCGGGGGGTTTGCCGGCCTGATGGCATGAGAGGCAGATGTCCATGGACCGAGCGGTACTGAGACGAGCCGGATTGACGATATTGTCGATCAGTGGCGCATCGGCATGGGTTTTGCCGGGCCCGTGACAGCTCTCGCAGGCAATGTTCAATTCCGTCCACTTCTGCGTGTAATGATCCGACGCCACGCTGTGGCACCCCGCGCAGAGCTTGAAGTTGGAACGACTCTGCCAGTCTTGGTGATGGGGATACCACCAGTCGCCTCGTCCGCGATAGGGTTGCCACTTTTCCTGGCTCACGCTCCACTGGGCCGGATAGACCACGTCCATTTCGTCAATCTCACCGATGTACCTCTGTTTCCAGCGGCTGCCGATCACCCACTTGACGTCTTCGAGTTCAAATTGGCGATACTCGCTCGGTTGATTGAAATCCCCAACAATCGTTTTGTTCGGTCCCGATGCCACGGCCGGCTGAATCATCTTGGCATGCAGCGTTCCCTTCCATCCGTCGAAGTGCGCCTCATGACACTCCGCGCAGCGGGCCGAGCCGACGTATTGGCTCTGATCGATTCGTTGCCATTGGAAAGGCTCTTCGCTGGTGGCCTTTGTTTGGGCAGTCCCAGGTGAGAGAAAGATCCCCTCAAGAAACACGACGACAAGAATGATGCATCTCATGGGTTAAGCTCCTTTCTTGTAGGTGCTCTTAGTCATTGAATCATCTTGGCTGCTACCAACTGAGGGCCAATCCCATTGTGAGCTGCCAATCGGGCGCGGCACGGGAAATGCCTCGTCGCACGCCCGCGTCCAGCGCGAGGCCAGGGCGAGAGGGCGGTTCCCAGATCACCCCGAGCAGACCGGAACTCTCTGCGGACTCGCCACGGGCACTTTCCCCGTTGATCTCGCCCACAAGTCTCCAATCGGGGCTAACGGGCAATTCCCCTATGACACCCCAGAGTCCAAAGGAATCTCTGTCAACACGGTCCAACCCGCCGCCGAAGTTGATATGGTAGGTGAAAGGCGACAGTTGCCCGCTGACGATACCGATCGCCTCGAATCCAACCTGGTTCTCCTCCGTGACGGTCGAGGGGAACAAAAACCCGGCTTCCACGGCAAGGCTGAGTCCGGGTTGATCCTGGAGCGCTCCTTCCCGCAGGATGCCTTTTAGAAACAATGCGGGATCGACCCATTCGGACGCCTCTCCGGACGGATGCTCCACTTCAAACTCTGCCACCAGTTCCCATGTGTCGGAGAGACCGTAGTTGTACACGATCTGGGGCGTGATGAAGGTGTCCTCGCCTTTGGATCGCTCCCAGTTGAAATAACCCAGTTCGACCTCGGTCTCTCCACGCTCGACGACGTCTGCATCCGTCGATTCGAAGGGGCGGTAGCACCAAGCCGGCGCGGGCGCCATGAGCAGACCGAGCAGCAAAAGGCATAATTTTGTCTTTTGAATCATTGCGATAATTCTCTAGTCAAGACCTGAATAGGACTAACTGCATAGATAATCGTCCAACTTATGACAGACTGACTCCGCAAGCATTCTTATATGGAATGGGCGTGCTTGTCAACCGCCAATGGGACCCTGCTTTTGGCCTTATGCAGGCTTCGTGAATATCGATTTTGTAGAAAGAATCAGTAGACCTGCCCGGAATGTTGCGCCCCATGGCAGTTCATGGTGCACATGCCCTGGAAGACGCCCGTGTCCACGAACTCCAGACGTTCCGTGCCCGAATCTCCGGAGACAATGCTCGTATCAAAGTTGGTCAGATGCGTGTGGTTGTTGCGGCTGTGGCAGGCATAGCACAAGGCGTAGGCGAACTCACTTTCCGAGGTAAAGTCCGAGGTTTCGTAGTGATGTTTGAGCAGCGGCCGATAGATGGAGCCATGAGGTCCGCGGGTGGCGGACCAGAAGCTAACGGGGCAAGCGTAATCTCGGCGGGCAAGTAGCAGAAACCGGTCGTAGCGATTGGCGCCTGCAATGGACCTCCCAATGCATCAAGAACATCTTGCCATTTTGACGCTATGATGCTATAATGCGTGCGACTCTGTTATCGTATTAGGAGTAAAGCCATGTCAACACTAAGCAAGAAGGCGACTATTTATCTTGATCCAGACATTCATAGAGCCTTGAAGATTAAGGCGGCAGCCACCTCCACTTCCATTTCCGAGCTGATCGACAATGCGATTCGTCACGAACTTGCATTGGATGAAGAGGATCTGCGCACTTTTGATGATCGCGCCAGTGAGCCGACTGTATCGTTTGAGAAAGTGCTGAAGGATCTAAAGGCCAATGGCAAAGTTTAGCATAGAGATCAAGAAGTCAGCGATCAAGGAACTCAACGCCATTGTCAAGAAAGACTTAAAGAGAATCCTATCGAAAATACGTTCCCTTGCAGACGACCCTCGGCCGATGGGATGCGTAAGACTATCAGGACAGGAACGATATCGGCTCAGACAGGGAGATTATAGAATACTGTATTCGGTTGAAGATGATGTGTGCGTCGTGTATGTCGTTAAGATAGCTCATAGAAAAGATGTTTACCGCTAATACTGTTCTCTCTCAGTACACCTGCCCCGAATGCTGCGTGCCATGGCAGCTCATGTAGCACATGCCCTGGAAGACGCCCATGTCCACGAACTCCAGGCGATCCGTGCCCGGGTCTCTGGAGACAATGCTCGTATCAAAGTTGATCAGATGCGTGTGGTTGTTGCGGCTGCCCTGGGCGGAACTGATGCCGTGGGCATCGTGACAGGCGGAACAGGGAATTCTTTGGTCCAAATGGAGTCGGTGCGTGGGGAAGCTCTCGTCACTCAGGATGCTGTTGCGGCTATGGCAACTGTAGCACAAGGCGTAGGCGAACTCACTTTCCGAGGTAAAGTCCGAGGTTTCGTAGTGATGTTTGAGCAGCGGCCGGTAGATGGAGCCATGAGGTCCGCGGGTGGCGGACCCTTCCTCGGAACTGTGGCAGTCGGTGCAGTAAATGACACTGGCCACCGACAGCCCGGCTCGCAGGCTGGGGACATTCTTGCTGACGCCCGGGCCCACCACGGGATGGAAGGAGTGAGCCGAGGGGTCGAACTCCAAACGTGTATTCGTCTGCGTCACCACCCGGGTGATGTCTGAGCCGATGCGGCTCGGGTTGTCTGCGTGGCATTTGAAGCAGACCTCGTACTCAAAGCGCGCCTGCGGCGTCACGCCGCCCGACGAGGTGATTCCGGTGACATGCCGCATCGCCCCTTGGATCAGGGGGGCCTGGGCGTCCTGTTTCTGGACCGCATGCGGGTTGTGGCAGTCGGAACACTCGACATGACGAGACATCGCCAGGGGCGATTCTCTCAGATCGTGATTGTTGCGGAAGGCAACGACATCGTGGCGACTGGGTTTGATCAACTCGGCCTTGATGTCCGAGGTGCCGACGGTTCCGTCGTGACAACTGAAGCAGGTCTCCTCCGATTGCTCGAAGTGCAGCAGCCGCTCGGGACCGCCGGCCGAATGGACCTTGTGACAGGCCATGCAGGCCAGGTCCCCTACGGTCTGGTGCGGGCCGTCCGCCAGCAGCCGGTTGTGGGACCCCATCACCGATGCGCTGTCATGGCGATGCGAGGAGACGGACCAGCCCTGCATGGTGTGGCAGCTCACGCACATGCGGGAGCGTTGATTGGACATCGTCAGGAAATCGCCAAACTGATTGTCGTGGGCGTCGTGACAGGTCGTGCACTGCAACTCGTTGTCGCCGTCGAGCTTGAGGGTCTCGGGAAGCGTCGAAGCAGGCCGAAGCTGGGGATCCTTGGCGACCAGGGCATCGGTGTAGGCGAAGCTAATGGGATGGTCGTCGGAAAGATCGGTCCCCAGGTTGGCCTCTCCGGGCCCGACGAACGCGCCTCCGGGACGGAGGGTGCCCGTGAAGCCGGAGGCCACGGTGCCGTCGTGGCAACTGAGACACATCTTGCTGGACCCCGTGGGCTGTCCGACGACGGCATCCAAGGAAGAACTCGCATAGATCTTGTAGACCGTGGGGGAGAGTGTCTGATCCCACAGCACCGATCTAGAGGTCACATGAGGCGTGTGACAGAACGCGCACGCGTCACCTCCTGCCGACGCCGACAGGTCATGGGGAGAACCCGTGACGGTGACCGCGATGACCTTGGGCACGATACCACATAGGAGACCCAGGGCAAGCAGCTTGACAGGCCGTTTACAGTGAATTGGCATGGTCTGAGACCTCGAGAATTTCAAAGACTTGAATTCGTTTATTGTAAGTGTCCGCGACATAGATCCAGTTCCTCTCATCGATCCAAATGCCGGCAGGCAGCCAGAACTCACCCAGGCCGCGTCCCTCCTGGCCAAAGACCATCAGCATGCGCCCCTGCCGATCGAAGACCTGGACATTCTCAAACTGGCGGTCCGTCACATAGATATTGCCGAAACGATCCGTCGCCACACCACAGGGGTGGGCAAAGTAGCCGGGACGATCACCTTGTTCTCCGAAGCGCGTTAGGAACTGTCCGGTGGGGGAAAACACCTGAATACGATAGTTCAGCGTGTCGCTGACATAGATCTGTCCCGCCCGGTCGCTCCATAGCTGGGTCGGGAAGTTGAACTGCCCGGGTCCGATGCCGCGCGACCCTATCGTCCTCAGGAAGGTACCGGTCTCGGAGAACACCTTTAGATCGTGGCTTCCGGTGTCCGCGACAACGATCTCCTGCCGCTGAGGCAAGTGTACGATGCCTGCCGGTCGCTTGAGTTCGTTGGCGCCAAATGAGATCTGGTGGTCGCCCGCCGCATTAAAGACACAGACACTGTGCAACTGACTGTCCACCACGTAGAGGGACGCGGAGCTCAGGGCCAGTGCCACGGGTCGCTGCAGCGTCTGGCCTGACTGGATGGCGCCAAACTGGCTGTATCGCTTGCGGCCGAAATCGAACAGATGGATCACCTGGCCCGCACTGTCGGCAACGTATAGCCTGCCGTCGCCACTCATGGCCACGGCACAGGGGGCCAGAAGTGCCCCGGCCTTTTTTTTGCCAAAGACCAGTTGGGCCAATCCACCCAGCAGGCCGGGTCCCCGCGCGACGTCCCCCTCGGCGGCGATGGTCGCCAGATGGCGGATGCGGGCAGGCTGGGGTGGCTCCGGCCAGACGGGAGCCGCCTGGCTTCGACTGAACAACTGGTCTCTCGGACCGCTACACCCCGCGCAGCCGATGAGCGCCAGGAGTCCTAATGCCAATCCCAGATGAATGCGAAACATGTCCATAAACATCCTTAAGTTCAAAACATTCGTTTCAATCGCGCGTAGACGTAAGTGCCCTTCCTCTCATGGGCCAGCCTATTCAAGAAATCATATTCAATCCCCACATCGGCACTGACCTGTCGCACTGCGCACTTGAGGTTTACATCCCACTGAAAACCGCGGGTCTTGCCCTGGCGGCTGTCGTCCTCGTCGCGGTAGTCCAGACGGCCCGAGAGCCGAAAGGTCTCCGTGAGGCGGCTCCGAACGGTGCCGCCCACTGTCATCAACTGCACATCATAAACAGGGTCCTCAAGATAGTCTATCAGGCTATGAGAGCCGTACAACGTCATGCGGGTCGCCTCACTGATGGGAACCAGGTAACTCCCCTCCATGCGTTTGCTGCGGGAAGGGATGCGGGTGGAGTCTTCATGGCTGTACTCCGCCAGCAGTCTCAGACCCTTGCGCCTATAATCGACACCCACGGTATTGATGGCAAATTCATCGGGGACAATGCTCGTCGCCAGAGATTCAAGGGCCTCGCTGCGATTCTGAAACTCGTAGTAGACGGACACGCCCAGATGAAACTGCTCTCTCAAACGGACGCTGTGCATCAGCGCGATCTCTTCCCGCGCGGGTTCTGTCAGGGAGTCGTAGTCAATCGACAGCGTCTGGTCGCCGTCCGTGGTGATGTCCCCCCCTAGGAGTACGATGATCTCGGTGATCCCGCGGGTCTGGCTGATGAAGTAGTCGCTGTAGATCACGGAGCGATCGGCGCTCAGCACCACGATGGAGGAGGCAAGCACATTGGTGCGCTTCAGTTCGATGCGAAGAGATCCTGCCACCAGGAAGGGATGACGTTCGGCGACGACGTTGACCAGGGTCGTGCCACCGGTCTGTTCGAGGTCCAGTCGGGAAAAGTTGTAGCGGGCAAAGAGGGTCCCCCAGGGATTGTGACGGTAGTAGTTGAATCCGACGTCCCCGCCCAACTCGCTCTGATCCACTCCCTGGCCCAGATCGGCCGCGGAGAGATACAGGCTGCCATGGGTCACGAGGTTCTGGTAGAAGCGGCGGGTAAAACCGGTTTCGCCCCGCAGTTCGTTGTTCTTCAGGGTAGGACGCTCGGATTCGTGGAAGGAAAGCCCATAGTGCGTCTGAAAGGCCTGCGAGTGCCGCAGCTTGAGCCGTTCCTGCCACAGTAGACGCACCAACTCGAAGTCTCCGGATTGGTCCAGGCGATCGACGAAGGAGTCCAGCCGATACTGTTCCTCGTCGCCAAAACGCTGGTGGTGCGACAGCGTGACGATCTGTTCCTGCCGGTCGATGAAGACGCCCCCCTGCGTCTGCGTCGTGTCATTGTTCCGAAAATCGAAACTGAGATCGGACTGCTCGGAAAACGCGTGATCAACGGAGTAACCGATATGCTGGTCTTCCCGCCTAAAGAGGTCCTGTTCGTTCAGGCCTTGCCCCTGTTGCCGCGTCTTGTTCTGCCCTATATGCAGACTCATGGGCCACTCCCCGGACCGATAGGCCAGAGAGGTATTGATGCCCTCCCGCTCACTACGAAGCGACCCGGCGAACTGACGGGGAATGCGGGCTTCCGATTTGTCGATGCGGAAGGTCCAGGGGAACATCTTCTCGGGCAGGACGTCGGCGGACAGGTCATACTCCTGCAAGGTCCCACTGCCGTTGTCAGAGGTACCGTCGAGTTCATACTCATGCTGCGTCAACCCCGCCCCCACGGAGGCACGGTAGGAGAAAAATTCGGGACTGCCCACGTGGCCTTGGGTGCGAAGACGAATCCGCTCCTCGAATTCCAGCGCCTCGAACTGCGTGTCGGCCCCATTCGTCTCCTGTCGGTCTTCCCGTCTTTCGGCGACCCACTCCACCTCACCCCGCACCTGCTCGACGTGCAGCAACTCGCGCTCTCGGCCGCCCACGGTCACGTGACAGCCGGCCGTCAGGACGACCATGACCAGAAACCAAGCCGCGATCGTCAGTACCCTGGCTACTTGGGTCGCTGGTAATATTGACCTGCGCGCCGGCCCGGTCCCCGCAAAGTCCAAGTATCTAAATGGGCGACTACCATACGCCATCAGCGTCCACCGTCGCCTTCCCGATTGTCGGGTGTGGTGAGGGCCTCGTCAATGCGACGCCTATACTGCTCGATGGTCTTTCGCATGGCCGCCGGGACCAATCCGCTCTCCAGGACCTCCGTAAAACCGCGTCGCGCGTCCTCGAGATGCCCTCGGTGGTACTGTTCCATACTCTCATAGTAGCGCTGCGCCACGCGTCGCGTGTGATCCCGTCCGGACAGGGCTTGCTGTTCGGCGGCGATGCGTTCTTGGGCTTCCAGATGACGGAACACGTCTTGCCACTGTTGGGTCTCAGACGCGGAGACCTTGCCGCTGCCCCGGATACCCATCAGGTAGGCCCTGGCGCTGCCAAGGTCTCGCTGCTCAATGTGGCGCAGCACCGTAGCGACCATGATCCGGAAGTCGGTGCCGCGCTCCGCATCCTCGTGGGCCAGACTCAACACCGCTTTATAGTCTTCATGGTCGAAGGAGGTCTTCCCCCCGGCAGACGCGGCGATCAACAGAAACTTGATGTCGCTTGAATGGCCCGTGTGGCAGTCCGTACACCGCCGATAGCCGGGTAAGTCATGATAGTCGATCTCTTCAATCGCTCTGGAATCGTGACACTGATAGCAGAGGCCTGGGGCCGGTTCGAGCAAGAGGTGCTCATGTAGAGAACGATGCGGTTCATGACACCACAGGCAGTCCCCCTCGGCGACGGGTTCATGGACCCAGTGCCGATGGACAGCGATCTCTTGGTGACATTCGTAGCAGAGCTGAGGCACGTCCGCGACCAAACCCACTTCCCGAGAAAACTGACGCTCAATCTGGTCCCCGTGGCAACGCTCGCACTGTCTGACCGGCTCGTGTACGTACCAGGTAAGCTCGGCGCTCGCCTTTAGGGCGAATAGGTCGTCATCCCTCGAGTCTGGTCGAGCAGGGCTCTCTGCAGTCTCTTCGGGCCGGGCGGGAACCCCTTCAAAAAAAAAAGTCAAGAGAGACCGTCGCGCAGACTCGCCGCAACTGCTGACACCCGCCAGACAGATCGTCAAAACACACCATCCTATGCGTCGGCACATTACCCGAGACAAGCGCCTACCGACCTTTCTCTGCATCTAGACTGGGAGCAGGCAGCACTTGGTCTATTTGCGCCAGGTGACTTCGGACCGTCACCGCCATGGCAGGCGGAATCAGCCCGCTGTGCAAGACAGCCGAGAGACCCTCTCTGGCCTCGGCGTACTGCCCGATCCGATAGAGGTGCATGCTACGATAGTAGATACCCGCAATCTCCTGCATGCGCGCCTCCCGTTCGCGATCGGTCGAACTCGTGAAGGGATCGGCCGGGAGCCGCTGCATCTCATCCGTCTGCAGCGTAGAGGCCACCGGCCCCGTTCCACCCGCAGCCGTATCGTCGCGCTTCTCTTCTCTCTGCGCCAGTGACGCCAAGCGCGCGTCTTCAATGGCCTTCTCCTGCAGGGGAAAATGCCCAAAGCCATAGACGTTTATCTTGGCGCCATACTGGTTGGAGACAAACACCAGGAATTCAATCTCTGCCCCCTCCGCCGCATAGGATTCGAACAGGTCCACATGCTCATAGTCGAGACAGACCGAGGCGGGCAGGTTCATATTGCCCGGCCGGTTGCCCGGAAACCCGAAGAACATCAACAGCGCGCCCTCACGGTCATAGATCTTCGTGACCTCGGGTGCCGCATCCACCACCCAGATGCGCCCCTCACGGTCGACCTCGATACCCTTGGGCCGGACGAAATGATGAATGCTCCTTCCCGCCTGGCCAAAGGCCAATTTAAGGTCCCCGGCGCTGTCAAACTCTGTGACACGTCCCAGCAGCTTGTCGGTGACCAGGACATTCCCCTGGTCATCCACGGCAAGATCCCCAATGAGTACAAACTGGCCCGGGGCATCCCCCGCTTTTCCCATGCGCTGTAGCACCTCCCCGGTGGCGATGTCCAGGACGACGACTTGATTGTTTTTCATATCTGTGATGTAACAACGCTGGCCGCGTACCTCAACGTCTATGGGCGTCATCTCCAGGGACTCGCCCAACACGTTGATCAGGGCATCATCGGGGCCATAGACAAACACCTTGCCCGCCGTGGGATCGGCAATGTATTTGGTGCCCGCCACGATGCAGATGTTGACCGGATTGGTCATACGTCGTGCCTCGCTCAGGTAACCAAAGGTCCTCTCTCTCAGGTCCAGTATGGTGACTCTTTTTTTCTCAACGTCGCAGACGTAAAGCTTTCCATCGTAGACGTCGATCCCATATGGTTTGGCGATCCACTGCGGGGCAGTCTCCTCCTTGCCAAAGACCAGGGTCTCGAGGCCACTGGGCT
The DNA here is from genome assembly GCA_022563885.1 of Planctomycetota bacterium. Lineage (GTDB taxonomy): Bacteria > Planctomycetota > Phycisphaerae > Sedimentisphaerales > Anaerobacaceae > JAIPFM01. The sequence goes on from JADFMM010000021.1 coordinate 34,254, forward strand.
CCTCCGCGTCGCGGTCCAACAGATCAGACGCGCTGGAGTAGGAGGTCAAAAACTGTATGCGGGGCTTGTCGGGCGCAGGAGGGTAGAAGACGCCCTGCGCCGGCGTGGCGGTCGGTCGACGGTCCAGTCGCACTCGGCCCAAGCAACCCCACACAGACCAGGCTGCCAAGATGCCCACACAAACAACTAAACCATTGGCGCATAACGACTTCGTGATCACCATGCACGGGGTATCGACACTTTCAAAGGTCGGCGTTAGAAATCAGGACCTTGGCTTGCCAGTGAGGGAAGGGACGACGGGCTACTTGTTGTGACAGGTCAGACAGAGTGCGCTGCCGGCGTTACTCTTGACCAAAAGGTAAGCAGCCCCCGATGCATTGTGCACATCGTGACAGGAAGTGCATTCGAGCCGGCCCTTATACAGCAGGTCCGAATCAATCGTGCCCCCCAGTCCTGACGGATGGACCTTGGGATCGTAGAGTTCCCTGTCGATCACGGCCAAGGCTGAATCGTAGGTAAAAGAGATGGGATGCGAGGTGCTCAGGTCGGGGCCTATTTGCAGCAAGTTGAACTCTGTCCCGCCGGTGAACCCGCCGAAATTGTCGAGTGCCACCGTGCCGTCATGACAGCTCAAACAGAGCTTGGAGGTGGCGGTGGGCTGCCCGATGGTCTGACTGCCGTCGAAGGAATCGCTCGAATAGAGAACGAAGGTGGCGTCGGTGAGCTGGTGGTTCCAGAGACGTCCCCCCTCCACGTCCGGGACGGCATTGTGAGGGGTATGGCAGGTTATGCAGATCTCACCGCTGAAGTTCCAATTCGCCGTACTGAAATCATGGGCAGACCCACTGATCCCACCGTGGAGGGGAAACACCAGCGCCATGCTCACACACAAAACGAGCAGAACCAACACCTGCCACTTCATCCCACACGCCTCCTTTGTACAATCCGATGCCAAGTAAAACTAAGTACGGCTTCACAGAACGGTATTAAGAACCGTTTATTATACCGTTTCGGAGCCGAAAATTCAAGTTCATTAGGTGAGGAAAGCAGGGCTAGGGGACGCCGGGATCTCGCGGCCGCTTGACGCCGTAATGCAGAGTGACCGTCCCTTCACTGGTCCGGTGATGGTGAGGTTTGCCGATCTCCAGCACGATCTGCTCCTCGCTGCTGCCGCCTCCCAGAACGTCGACCACCACCGCCGGACGGAGGAGTCGCTCCCTGTTGTTGGCCCACGACCTCGTCAACGCGGCACCGACGTGGACCTCTTCGACGGTGAACGAATAGGCCTCGTCCGAAAATGCAAAAGACTGTCCTATTGAAACGGTGTCCAGCCGCAGTCTCTTTTCCTGCCCGGAAAGGACGAAGGTCACGCCGGTGGGCAGCACGATCAGCGTGTAACGACCCGCACTCCGGACCCGTTCAAAATCGACAAAGGTGGCCCGCAAAGGGAGCTTCTCTTGCCCATGCCCATCTCCAAAGTGGGGAAAGCGGGACCACAGCCAGCACTTCTGTCGGGTCTTGCCGTCGCTGACCTCTACCTGAAGGGCAGGATTGTCTGCTTTGTCCGGTGAGTCGAAGACCTCTCCCGTCTCCAAGTGAATACCATAATGAGACATGTAGTCCAACACCTTGATCGTGTAGCCGGGAACCGTGATGGCGTTTCTCTGTCCCAGATCGAGCGATATCTCTAAGGGAGGCGCTTCCTCCAGAGGCCAAACCCTTAAGAGCCCCAATCTGGCGCCGGCCACGGTCAAGGTCTCACGGATCCGCTCGATGGTATGGACGTCTTTCAGCGGCACCACACCCACCGACCCGATCGAAGCGGAGACGGACTGCCGTTGGGGATCTTGAGAGTCGAGCCAGACTGCCTGAGCCATGGCCGGCCCCCGCAAGGCCAGTCGGACCAGAACGCCCCCGTCCGCTTGCGGCTGAGCCGTTTCCTGCCACACCAGATCGGGCAGATAGTGCCGCAACGTCACACGGACCGTAGTCCCCGGAACGGCAAAGGTCTGATTCAGTGTCCGCGGCCGATGACGATCTGAGACTGCTATGGGGATCTCCAGCGCCGGCCCCTCGAACCCCAAGAACAAGGTCACCGTCCAGCGTCCCTCAAACATGGGGGCATGCGGGTCTTGAGGATTGGCGGACACCAGCGTGCCTGCGGCGAACACCGCCGTTATCAGGACATGGACGCCGAGATATCTTTTACAACTTCCCATTGCGGGCCTCCGAAAGGCTCAGCAGCGTCTCCGCCAGGTTGAGAATCGCCTCGGTATACTTACTAATGACAAACATCCGGCCAACGGTAGTCCTCGATAGATAATGTCACGATTGCCCCTATAAATGGGAAGTTATTTGTGCGCAAGAGCCCCTACGCAAAATGACTCTGCATTCAAACGGCTTATTCTGCGCCTGGACGGCGTCAGGCTCCATCGACCGTCCTCGGACGGCCTGCTTCGCCTTCCCTGCCAGACACAGAAACGCTCGTTTTCGGTGCGACGATTCATTTTGCGTAGGCGCTCTAAGCCAAAACGGACCGAATGTTCTCAACGGTAATAAGGGTAGCGTCGCTCGGGTGTTCGAGAAAGGATTTCACATCTGCTGCGATTGCTGGACAGTCGAGATCGTTTAGCGTTTCAATAAGGTGGCCTTTCCAGCCGGACGAGTCCATAGCCCCCGCACCCTGTGTCTGGTCTAATGCCTTCTGGAGTTGACCAAGGTTGGGTTCAACGGGAGGCACCTTGCCCCGATACCAAAGCAGATCATACCAATCTCTGCTTTTGCTATACTGCCGCGTAAGGAGTGCGTGAACTTTCCCAGCCATGAGCGAAGAGAGATCGTAGTGATTAGGGATCGGCAATAAATAAATTGGGCATTCAAAAGTCCAAGTTATTTCTTGCCGGTCCCTTAATCGACAGCATGGCGTGCCGTGTGATGAGGTCGCGCACCGACCGTGCACCCGCAGGCGGATTCGTGTCGATCTCTAGCTTGATCGATAGTTTCTGGCTCTTCATGGCAGCAAGCCCGGCTTCCTGCAGCAGTCCTTCTAGTTTGATATTGTAAATACATTATCCAATATTTCTTCTAAATCCTAGGCTTCCAATGGAAGGTTTCGCCTTCGATGACGAGTTTCAATTGGTTTCGCTGGGGACCAGGCTTGGCAAAGCGGGTCGGCGCCCCGAGCCGCAGTCTGGCTTTGATTTTCGCATAGTCACTGTCGCCAGCCAGATTGACCCATTCGTTGAAGTCCTGGCGCACATTATAGAGTTCTTCGGTTTGGTCCTGGTAGTGGATGTAGCGCCAGTCCTGGTTGATGATCGCGTATTCGTCGGGCGACATTCCGGGCAGCAGGATGTTGCGATCCTTGGCGACTGTGGGATTGTGGAGCACCGGCGCCAATGAGCTGCCGTCAAGGCCGTCCACTACCGGAAGCCTGCACAGGTCGATAAAAGTAGGGTACATGTCTATCAGGCTGACTGTGGTATCGACCATAGACCCAGGCTGCACACCCGGACCCGACCAGATGAAGGGCACACCGGAGGTGCGTTGCCAGAGGGTGTGCTTGCCCCAGTCCATCTTTTCGCCGTGGTGGTATCCGTGGTCACTCCACAGCACTATGATCGTGTTGTTGCTGTTGGGCCCCTCTTCCAGGGCTTTCAGTAGGCGCCCCAGCATGGCATCGGCATAGGAGACACAGGCGAGGTAGCCATGTATCGCATCCTTAACGGCCTCGATCTCTACGAGGCGGCGATGAATCTTCCCGCGTGCAATTTTCTTCTTGCGGATGGCAGGCGGCAGATCGTCAAGATCATCGGTTTTGTAAGGCGGTGGCTGGATTCTATCGCCATCGTAGAGATCGAAGTATTTCTCCGGGCAGTAGTTCGGGAAATGGGGTGTGTAGAGCCCGACCGCCACAAAGAAGGGCTTATCATGCCTCTTGCGAAGCAGATCGCAGGCCCACTCGGTACGTATGGTGTCGGCCATCCTCTCCTCGTTTTCGTTGCGCACCTTGCCCCATTCGAGGAAGAACTTGTTGGCCGGCACGCGATCAGCATTATAGGCGCTGTTGGGGTAGGGCTGGGGGAGAATGGGACTATCGACGGTCCAACTGCTGAGGCTCCAACCCTCTTCCTTCTGGCTTTGGCTACGCACGAAGAATTCGTCCCATCCGCGCAGATCCACAAAGCCCGCAGGATGGTGAAACAGCTTACCGCCCCCGAAGGTTCGGTAGCCGCCTTTCTGAAAGGTCACCTGCAAGGGCTGGATTTCCGGATGGTGGTGGAAATAGACCTGCGTCGTGTAGCAGCCGGTGTTCGACGCATGGCGTCCCGTGAAGATAGCGCTACGCGAAGGTGCGCAAAAGACACCCGCCGTGTGGGCATTGCGGAAGGTCACACCGGATTCCGCCAGCCGGTCCATATGCGGCGTGACTGCCTGCCCATACCCCAAGGGCCCAACCCAATCACACAGATCGTCCAGGGCAAAAAAGAGAACATTTGGCTGTTGCGGCACCTGTGCCCCGCAAACCCCAATCCAAAACGCTGCTGCAAATACTACCCCAGTTCTTTCCATAGCGAACATCCTTTTTTACAACCATCATCAGAGTCTCGAAAACTTAGTATTTCACTGATTGGAATGATTAGACACGGATGTGATATTTGTTGGCGCCTAATGCTATGCTGCCGGCGGATTTAACTCCCAAAGCATCATGATGGCATCGTACTCGACCTGGTCCATCCGGATCATGCAGCCATGGCGGGTATTCTCCGGGACAATGTGGCACTCGCCATCCTTAATAGAGGATGTCCGGAGCCTAGGCGTGTCCTGTCGCCCATCCGGAATCGAGCAAATCGAAGATAACACCATGATCCTTTCAGGTCACCAGGTCCTCGGAGGACCGGGCATGCCTGTCATACTGCTCGCTCCATACGGCCTTGTCGGTGGTGGGGAAGATCCACCTCTTGCCGTCGGGAAACACTCGCCTCGACGGATCTGCCCCGACGAAGAGGGAATTCTCAGGCCAACCGCGGTCCCTGCGGGCATGAGGGCGACGAGGATTGCCAATTGACTTAGGAACCGGCAATAAATAAATTGGGCAATTGGGCATTCAAAAGTCCAAGTTATTTCGTGGTTCTTTAATAATGCTGCTATCGCAGCCAGGATTGTACCACGGAAGCCGCCGTTTTCTAGCCGGTCCCTGTGCGGGCAGGACAATCGCAAGTAACTTTCTCTGACATGAACCGTCCTTTTTTCAATCGCTTCCCCGCGTACCTCACCGGTAGTAATCAGTAATCAGGGGACAAGTAATCA
>JADFMM010000459.1 GCA_022563885.1 Planctomycetota bacterium
AGGAAGCGAACTTCGCTCAGACTCGTCTGAGGGGCGAATCCCTGCACAGTGTTGATGCTCATTCGGACATGCTGGGCCACGGCACCCCCGAAATCGATGATGTTGTTGGCGGCATAGCCCTCGAGCCCAGGGGCCTGAGCCAGCGCTGACACGCCCTCCAAGACGGTCCAGTTCTCGCCATCCAGGGAGTGCTCGATGACGACATCTTTTGCGCCGAATCCAATGAAGGCCTCGATGAGCTGATTCGAGTTCCAGACCCACATCTCGTGCAGCTTGTACGCCCTGTCGAATGCATACTCGAGCGTGGCCGGGACCCCCGCGCTGATCCACATGTCGCCAGCGGAGGTGCCATGGAGATCATCCACTAGACCGGAACCGTCGATGGTCTTCTCGGCCCCGGAATCGCCGAACGAACTGGAGGCCGTGGCCGTGATATTGGTGATGGGCAGCGCAAAGGACTCAACCGTGAAGCCCCAGGTTTCGCCCTTAAAAACGGTGAAGTCCGGGGCACCGTTGACTTCATCCACACGCCAATAATACGTCTGTCCAAAATGGAGACGTCCGGGATCAAAGCTGTTGGCGTCCTGACCAGGGCTCACCAACACGTCCATGGAATTGGCTGACGACGCATCATTCACGTCGTCGAAGGCAGTCCCAAAATACACATCATGGGTGTTCGCGAACTCCCCCGGCGTCCAGCTTAGGCTACCATCTCTCCCCACATCATTCGCATCAGGAGCCGGGTTTGGGTCAGAAGCCGATTCCAGGCCGCCGCGCAGGCTTTCGGGAGGACCGTCTCCTGTCGGCGTAGCGCCGTCCGTGGTCAGCACGATCCGGTCAACCTTAAATGCCGACTCGCGCCGACGCAAGTTGAATGTGTGCAGGCCGGCGGTAACATCGATCGACCCCAAGGACTTCCAGATCCACTGGTTAGCGTCGCCTGTGTTGTCGTTCGAGCCATTGCCCACGCCGTCCAGACCGACCCAACAGGAATTGCTGGCCCCGCCGATCGTGTAGCGACGGATCCATACCGAGTAGGTGCCTGAAGTGGAGAAGTCAATCTCGTAGGTGACCTCACAGGCATTGTCCCACGCGCCATTCGTGCCTTGAGGGCCGGGTGTATCCGCATACCCGCTGCCGACAAAGCCGTCCTGCGTATTGCTGATGCGCCACTCATAGTTGTTCTCATCCGTGCGTCCGTCTGCCGCGTGAAAGTTTTCTCCCTCCATCACAACCACACCGCCGACTTCTAGGAAGGCCTCGGTGCCGGCGTCAGCGCTGCCCGTCGTACCCAGAACCAGTACAAAGAAAATGAGACAAAACAGTTTTCTAGTCATAATTGACCTCCTTCATGGTGCACCATTAGATTTTGAAATGCTTACGACGAGAAACATGAAGCATGAAGTGGGAATTGAAATGTACTTAGATATGTTCCGTCCTCCATTCATGGGACCCATGCAGTATAAGGGCCTGCTCCTCGAAGGAACAGGCCCTTTGAACGAACCATTCAATGACGCTCGGTAAGGATTAAGGCTGCTCAAACGGTTCGGTTCGACCGGCCATACCGGCAACCTCTGCTGCAGACAATGCCCGATGATAGATTCGAAGGTCGTCCACGTCACCGACAAAGTAGCTGGGAGTCCCATTTAACGTTCCATTAAATGTCGTGGCCTCCGAGTTAGCACCCACGAAACCATAACGTGGGGTGCCGGACCCAAACGTGCTGCCTCTGGTAGCCGGCGCTTCGTAATAACCATCGATGAAGATCGTGGACGTCCCATTGTCGAATACGCCGGCCAAATGATGCCATTCGCCGTCATCCACACGGGAAGAACTGCCGTAATCGAGCTGACCCGAATCGGTCATCACGTCCCAACCGACCTGGCCAGGGCCGGCACCGCTACCATTGATTTCGAGACGATAGTAGTTATCGCGGTCAAAGGACAAAATGATCTGATCGGCCTCAATACTGGTCCGTATCCAGGCCGTGACGGTCACTCCCGTCAAGCCGGTCGAATTGTAAAACAGGCCGTCAATGGCGACATAAGAGGCGACACCGTCTAGGCGAAGGGCCTGGCCGTTGACGCCAGGCACGAACGTCGGTGCTCCGACAAGCGTGCCCGGGCTCTGACCGGTGCTGTCGGAGGCATCGCCGTCGAAGGCGTAGTGAGCGACCAAGGCCTCATCGCTCGGCTCGGTGGGCGTGACCACCACACGCGCATCGGTCGTCAGTTGGATTTCATCCACGTACAGGACACCCGATCCGTTGCCCTCGATGCCGATGGTCAGGGATGTCACTCGACTCAGAGTCGATGCACTGACACTCGACAGGGGAATGGTCCACCTGTTCCAACCCAAGTGCATCAGGTCGGAGGATGACCCCTCATAGGCAACTTTGGTGTCATTGATCTTGAGGTACAACTGACCACCGGTGTTGGCCGGGCTGCCCCCGAAGAAGAGCACGAGACTCTGGACACCGTGCTGGGTCCAGTCCATGGCGGCATCAAAGGTACGCGTGGCCTCGGACGCGGGGACACCCGAGTTGTCGAAGTGGATGGGTAACGACTGGCCGCCGCCATAGACTCTCGTTGTTTCCGGCGAAAAATCGCCCAGCGACGGAACCGCACCCACGAGGGCCCCATTGTTGGCCTCATCACCGAATCCGTCGATCCAGGTGGCCCAGATTTCGAGGAATTCTACGTCCTCGTAGCCTTCCATATCGTCAATGGCGATAGTTCCGACCGTGGTGAAGCTCCAGACTGCCCCTGCCCACTCCATCGGATCCATGGCGTCGTTGACTTCTACGACTTGCCAGTAATAGGTTTGGCCGACTTGCAGATCCGATGCCAGGGTCTCGAAGCTGCT
>JADFMM010000022.1 GCA_022563885.1 Planctomycetota bacterium
CGAAGATGCTTGCCCCGGACAAAACGTAACGATCGAGTCGACACGAGTCCAAGGTCAATACCCGCGTTGAATCGAAAGAGGCAAACGAACCGGTCGCAATCTTCGACCAAAACAGGCAAGTGAGACAAAAGACGAGCATGGCCAAGAACCAGCATCTCTGCACGTTTTCGTGACTATAGTGCAGCGTCGGGCCCACGGCCATGAAGGACTTGGGTGTCATTGCAGGAGGTTTTTCGGGCCGTTTGCTGTCCATGCCTCAGATCCCATCACACCGCGGACGCATTTGTCAAACTGGGCCTTGGTCGTCATTCCGCCGCCACAGCAGTAAAACGCGGTATTCTAGGCGCGCGCGAGAGCGCGTGCAACACCAAACTTCCCGGTCAGACTCCGGCCAAAGGCCGCATTCAGTACCCCATCATCATCTCGCCGTAGAGTCCTCCGCGATCTCCGCTACCACCACGGCCCGTGCGACCGCGTTTAGCCGGTGACGTCCCAAAGCCTCTAAAGTCCTCGCGGGGTTCACGCTCCAGAAGCTTGATTCGTCTGTAGCTCGAAGCGATATCGTCGGTCCAGCTGGCAGAAGCGATGGGAGCACGCTCAATGAGAACACCATCAGTGGTGTAGAGCATGTCATGAGATATCTGAGCCCGAAGGTGGGCACCCTGGGTCCATCCGTCGACGCGAGCGGCTCCAACCAGAACGGCTCCCGTCGAGTAGTCAATGGTCTGAGGTTCGAGATTGAGGCCAAAGGGGTTTTCATACATCTGCGCTTCCATTCGCATCATCCTCGCCCTGGCCGGGTCCATTCCCCTTACCAGCGGGTCCTCTTCCTCCTCAACTTCCATCTCACGGCCAATCCTCTCGCCGGGCTTCACCGAGAAAGTTTCCATGTTCCAGTAGCCCATGTCAAACTTTGCCACCTCCACTGTGACCTGATCTGTGGCAGCCTTGTAAGCCTTGGCGAAGAAGCGGAGTCGATACGGCACGTAGACCCGACTCGTTTTATCGGAGAAGGGGCTCCAGAGGATGACATCGTCGGCTCGGGCAATGTCGGCGTCACGGACATTACCTGTCCCGGCCACCGGATTGAGGACGCCGATGCGAACCCGATACCGATAGGTACGGCCTGGCTCCAGGCGATCATCATGGGCCCAGAACGTCACCTCGTCGATGTCCGAGAATTCCTTGAACGGTGACAGCATCAGTTCATCCAACTTCGCATAGACATCGTCCACGGTGGGTTGGTTTCGCCGCGCGGTACGGCCGGGTGTTTCACCCATCATCTCATAGTACAATTCACTCTCGCCACGACCCCCTCGTCCTGATCGGCTCCCCCCGCGGCTGCGCGGCTGTCCCGTCCCTCCTCCAGGCTCGAAGGTTGCGTTGCCACTCCTACTGCGACTTCGCGTTCGTCTGGTGCCCCCCTCGGCGCCGCCATACATGCCCCCCAAATCGGCCCCTCCACCACGCCCGCCTGCCATCATTCCTCCTTGACCTCCCATTCCTACCATTCCTCCCTGCGCTCGACGTTGTTCACGAATATTGCTGCGCTCGCTCGTATGCGATTTCTTTTCGGCTCTGCGCTCCTCCCGTTTCTCGTAAGCGATTTCCTTTTTTCGCGTGTCCAGAAACTCGTCGTGTAGTGAGGGCGGAAACCAATCCTCGTGGGCCGACGCGATGTCATAGGCGGGAGGTTGCAACAGGGCGGTCCGTATCTCCTCGTCCTTCAGCTCCAGGGCCCTGATGCGAATGCCCCCCGGCGGCAAATCCTCCGCCTTGGTGATGACGTGCATGAGCTCGTCGCGGTATTCGATGGCCAAGCGGGGCACATCCGTCCATGGACCCCAGGCACCGTCCTCACCCTGCTTTTGTCGCTGTAGATTGACAGTGGCAAACACGGGTTCGGCCAACATCTCATCGCGCCACGGCTCGGGGAGGTCTTCCCCTGCAAAACTGTCATAGAATCGATCGCGGAGGAGACTGACATTGAACGTCCCCTGGACCGTCACCAGATCCAAATCGTTGGGTTCATGCCTACCGTTCTCATAAGTGTTTTCATCGCTCAACTCCTCCACGGGAAAATAGGCTGCCGCGCGAATGTGCCCAACCAGAATATCTGACACGTCGTCGATGACGGGCAAGGCGTATTCCCGTCTCTCCAGCGCCTCCCCAGATCCATGGCGGGGCAGAGGAGGATAAAAGGCGGAACTCACATGCTGCAACGGTCCCGCAAAGAGGCCCAGGAAACCCTCCTGCAAATCACCGGTAATGCCTTCTCTGACGGGGTCATCCGGGCCCACCGGTTCGTCCCAGGGTCTGACATGGGCACTGGTGCCATCCGCGGGTCCGGCAAGCCGGTTCTTGACCGGAATGGCAAACTCCACAAGATAGTCATCGATGGCCTTGGGCGAAAAGGTCTTGTTGTCGAATTCCACCACGTTCGGACTGAGCAGGACGCGGATCACAATCAGCCACAGACCGAGCAGGCCCGCCACAGCCAAAACGATCTTTTCGACGTGCGTTTCGAAAAAATGACCCAGTTTTTCTAACAAATTTCCCATTTCTCAACCCTGAATTCTAAACTCAGCCATCCTAATAACCCGCTTCCTCGTCCGCAAAATACGCCTTGACGACCGCGGGATAGATCGCCTCATATCCCTTCTTATCGAGAAGATACTCACAGATCAGATCCAACTCGACCACGGCATCTTCACCATAGCGATACAGATTATGCCTGCCATTGCGATGGACAACCTTCATGATCTTGCTCTCGAGAATCGTTATTTGATTGTGCTTGAGGACTTGCTCAGCCCCCTGCCCATCGTATCCATAGAAGCGATGCTCTTTGGCTGTACACAGTTCCTTCATGAAACTTACGACATAATCGTTCCTCACGACCACAGACAGATTAAAGTGAACGATATCGATGGCTTCGTCGCCAAACCTGTTTGTGCAGGGTGTCGTCATGGCGTCTTTCTTGGCCATCACGTATTTGGGAAGGCTCGCTTCACTGTTCGAACCCGATCGGCGTTGGGACCGTGCGCCTCCGCCTCCGCCGCCATAGGTCTCCTCGTATCCGCCACCATAACCACCGCCATATCCGCCGCCATAACCGCCGCCGTATCCGCCGCCATACATGCCCATGCCGGCGCTTTTCTTCTGGAAGGAGATGCTGGTGATACGCTTGACCGGAGCGGTGAGGACCGTCGTTGAGGCCTGATTGCAGGCCCTAACAGTGGTGAACACATCCTCGATAATCCAATACCCAAGCTGCCAATACCAACAGTCCTCCACGGCATAGCTCGTGTCACCGTCGAAGGTGTATTCCAGCCAGAAATCGTACCCGGCGATGTCCTCAAAGCTGACATAGATACTCGAGGACTGAGCCTTCTGCATGCAGATCGCATCCTCAATCTCGTTCCAGTAGTTGGTTGCCGCCGTCGGGTATCCCTGCTCCATACCCCCATAGCCGCCATACAAGTCTTCCATCATCATCTCTTCACGGCCGGACTGGCGCCCCCGCCCCCCTCCCCGTCCTCCTTTTTCACCGAGTTCCGCATCGGTCGGGCACTCCGTGGCATTGGCAAATTCGACCATGGCATCCACACCCTCGGTGAAATTCCCTCCGAATTGCTCGAAAATAAGAGAGGAAGTATCTCGGGGTTCGGGAAAGATGTTGTAGCTGAGCAAGGCGCGCCGGCCGCACTGTTGGCTCAAATCCACGACGGCGTTGGCGTCGTCTACATAGCCTTGCTGAGAATCCCGCACAACTTCGATCGTGGCCGTGGAGACAGCGCTGCTCTGCAACCCTCTCAGTTCATTGGCCATGCTCAATGATTCGGATTGAATCCTCTTCTTGAGATTGCCACTGAGCAACTCGGTAGGGATAAAGAGGAGTCCCGCCACCAGGGCCAGGCAGATCGGCGCCAGCAGGGCCACATTGTTTCTGAGAAAACTCAGCTTCCCTAACAACGCCGATAGATCGGGCTTCTTAATGTCCATAATCGCTTACCACTACTAAAGAGTGTCTTGTTCCTGTTGGTAGTCACCGTCAGCCCATCAATAGTTCATCATCATCATGCCGGCCATGGGGTCTTCAATGACGGGCGCTTCGTTCCATGCGAGCTTGAACTTCAAGATGAACCAGGAGTCATTCTTGACCTTCACGACATCGCCTCGACGGTTGGTCTGGGGCTTGCCCCGATCATCCAGTTTGTCGACCGGGCTGATGACCTCTTGAGTCATAGGGTCCACCAACACCATGTCCTCCTGTTGCACGTAACCGAAGTTCGCCATTCCCTCCTTTTCCTCTGGCACACCGATGCCATAGGGCACCCTCACGTCTGTTATGCTCGGATCAACAAATCCCTTGTCGAGTTGAAAATGGGTGATCACGCCCTTCTGGTAGAGACTGAAACGAGCGTCGTTGGGATCCCCCCCGTCCAAATCCTGTAAGCGGGTGACAAACCCCCATCTCTCAGGGCGGTTTTCCACGCCGCTTGGATCGAGCAGGGATCCAATATCCATGTAGGGACTGTAGCCCTCGATGGTCACCAAGAAGCCGGGGACGGTCGGCGGAGCTTCTTCGCGCTCCGTCCCGTAGTCCAAGCCATACTGCATCTCATACTCCATCATCTGCATTTGCATCGCAATCTCCTCATCCGAAATGTCCATGCCATCATCCGCCATGCCCGTCTGACCAAACATCGCAGTCGTCAGATCGGCGGCAAAGGACACGGCCATTGAAGTCACGAAGAGTTGCTTTCGCTCTTTCCTGGGAACCTGCTTGACGGCGTCGACATCGCCTGCTGCGAAGGCTGCATACAGGGCCTCTTGAGCGGGGTTGTTGGCAGGGCCGGGCAGGGCGGCGAGCACTGCCTCATGGACCTGGGCAATGGCATCGCGGTATCGAAATCGGGCAAACATCTCGGTCACTCTCTCCTCGTGCGACGCGAGACCGTCCTTGGTCTCATCGATCGTCGACTGCACGTCTCGAGCCTGGCTAATCGTCGAGGCGATTTGGCGACGTAGATCTCCCTGTTGGTCATAGTTCACCTTGTCGAGTACCTGCCGGCCCAGCGCCATAAGCGATACGAGCAGTAGGAAGCAGGCAGCGACCATGAAGAGCCTAATCTTCATGGCCCACGCCATACTGCGGACGACACTCTTGGGTAGGAGGTTGGTCTCTATTCTGGCCAAGCCCAATCCTTGGACCCCCAAACCATAGACCACGCCGAACTGGGAGACGCTGTCATGGAACTTGGCCGCAGACACCCCCGGACCCAAGCGGAGTTGCTTGAACATTTCGGGCCGCTCGATGGGAACCTGTAGCGTCTGCTGGAGATACTTCAGCAAGCCACGGAGTCTCGTCCCGCCGCCCATGGCCACGATGCGGGAGAACTGGGCATTGGCGTTGGCGCTGGTATAGAATCCCAAGGATTTCTGAACCTCGCCGGCCAGCTCCGTAAACACGGGCCGCATGGCCTGAAAGATTTGCCGTGCGTACTTACTCACGGCCGCCGTCCGCTTGAGCTTTTCTGCCTTCTCAAAATTTATCTTGAAGGCATCGGAGATCGCCTGCGTGAAGGCATTGCCCCCCACGAGGATACACCGCTGCCAGACCGCGGAGCCCGTGCAAACGACTAGATCCGTTATTTCGGCGCCAATGTTGAGGACAACCACCGGCCTGTCTTCCGACTTTAGGAGGCTGGGCCGGTCATGAAGCAGATAGTTGTACAGCGCCATCGGGGCCATCTGCACGTAGGCGACGGGCAAGTCCTCCCGATTGAAGTGCTCGAGTTCCGCATTGATGATTTCATTCTTGATGGCAAAAAGCCCGACTCGCTTTTCCGGGCTGTCCTCCGGTGTCATCAACTGCCAATCCCATTGGACCTCATTCATGTCAAAGGGAATCTGTTGGGCGGCCTCAAACCCAACGATCTCCGGGATCTTTTTGACCTCCACCGGTGGCAAGGTGACAAATCGGGCGAAACTGTTTTGGCTCGACACGGAAATGATGACGTCGTCTACGGCAATGTCATGCCTTTCCACCAGCTTCCTCAGGCTAAGAGCAATGAGTTCCTCACGCTCCGAGGGACTTACTCCCTTGCCCGACAGCACTTTCGAGTGCTGAATCGTATCAAAGGCGCCCACCTCCACACTATCGCCCACAAGGGTCAAATAGAGGGCCTTCAAGGAGCTGTTGCCGATATCAACAGCCCACACTGCATCAGACACTGATGCCATATACAACCTCCCGCCATGTAGAGTTGACGAATGCTTAGCGGCCGTGTACAACTACATCACAATACAAGGACGGATTGTAACACATTATGCCCGCGGTTTCTACGGCGACCTCCTAGCTGCTAAACCAACTATTCTGAAAGCCAATACAGTAGGGACGACACGCCCGAATCTCAGTCCCCTTGGGCCTCTTTGTTCCCAGAATGTAAACACCATGCCCCATCTGAAAGACGCTTGTTCCGATCAGAGATCATTCCATTAGAGCAGAAAGAGGGGACAGAATCAAGTCTGGCGCCAATATGACTGACTCCCTAGGACGGCCGGCGCCGGCCGTCCTAGGGGGTCAGTTGACCAGCAGGTTTCCACGTCCGGCCATCACCCAGCAGACTCCGGAATCACAAGAATGAGTGAACGAATCCTCGAACACTGTCCCAGATGTGGTGCGGCAGGCCTCAGTCGCCCCAATGTCAACAAATGGGTCTGCCCTCAGTGTAAATTTCAGCTCTATCTAAATACGGCCGCCGCCGTGTGTGCCCTGATTCAAGACGATAGAGGCAGGTTGCTGGTCACCGTCCGAGCGAACGACCCCAAGAAGGGGTTTTGGGACCTCCCCGGCGGCTTTGTTGATCCGGACGAGTCCGCGGAACAGGCCGTCATACGAGAAGTCCGGGAGGAACTCGGACTCCGGGTCTCTTCCACCCACTATCTCTGCTCCAGGCCAAACGCCTATCCTTTCGGGGGCATCACTTACAGAACACTTGATCTGGCCTATGTCTGCCGGGTGGAATCGGGCCAGCGGGCCGTCGCGGCGGACGATGTCCAGGGCATCGTATACTGCCGCCCCGCCGAACTCGATCCCCATAGATTCGGCTTTGACTCCATCCGTCAGATCGTCGAGTTTTTCTTCAAGAGGATCCATCCTCTTTGAGACTGGCTCGAAGTCGAAACCATCGACTCGTCCTGCCCAACAGTCGGTGCAACCCCGACGACCGCCACAACTCTCTCCATCTGTACCAAACCACAGAGGATTTGGAACGTACCCTTCCTTTTTGGCCGACAGTGCGCGAAAAAACTTTAGATACTTTACTCAGCAGAAGCGGCTGTTGGCTTCGCTGCAATCTACAGTGGTGTGCCGGTCATAATAATAGCGACGCATTGAAATAAGAAGAAATGACGGAGAAAGGTTGATGATCCTATGAGTTCGAGGAACCATGCGGCAATAGACGCCCCCAATGACATCTTTGTGATCAGTGATTTGCACCTGGGCGACCGGTCCGCCAAGGATCGCTTTGTCCTCGCCGGAAAAGAGAAGCTGCTCAATGGATTCCTTGATCACGTACAGAGAAGAAGAAGGCAAACTCATTATCGGCGGAGACCTGTTTGAACTCTGGCGATACACCTTGGATCAAGTCACGCACCAGTGGCAGGACCTCTTGCAGCGATTCCAAGAGATGGGTGCCCTGTTCATTCCGGGAAACCACGATGCCGCCGTGGCAGAGCCGGACGCGAAGATACTGCACCCCTTCTATGAATCCGTGACTGAACCATTCACCACGCAGGTGGGTGACAGGCGTGTCCGCTTCATGCATGGCCACGAACTCGACCCCTTCCAACCCCGCTACGTACAGAACTGGGGCAAACACATGGGGATCTGCTCCTACCTTTTCGACCTGAAGGACGCACTGCTCGATCTCACGAATTATGCCATGTCGGATGTGCTGTATGACTTGGGTGAGCACACGCTGCGGATCTGGCATCAACTGACGAGGAACGACCGACACCCCATCCACCGAGATCTCTGCCTTCCGCAGAAACGCGCGGCGTCCTACTCCATCCGGGTTCAAAGAATGCTGTCTCGCTTTCTCATCCATCGGGAGAGGAGTCAATACGACCTTGCCGTCGTCGGCCATACCCACAAACCCGGACAGTTCGGCCGTTGGTATTACAACAGCGGCTCCTGGACGCGGCCTACCAGCAATTTCCTCAAGATCTGGCCCGATGGGCACGCGCAGGTCTTTGATTGGACTCAACAGGGTGAACGTGCCAACGATACCCTGATCTGGGACCATCCCCATTGCCAACAGTCCCGCGACGCAGCGTAGAGAACAGGCGATAACCGCGACAGGAACGTCCAGCCGAAAGACACGAAAAATGTGGCGAGGCTGTTGGAGTTGTTTGCACCACAGACGAACGGGCGAATCGCTTCACCCAGGACACGCTACTCTGACAGCACATTTTCACGCGATTGATCCCAGTAATCAATCGAACGTGATCTTCTGAGTGCCAACTCCAACCACGCCTCAAACCACATCCCCCCCATGGCTTCCATTCCTAAGACAAGGCCACTTCCCTGTAGCCCCTTGTTGTCCTTACTTACGGCCTACTGTTGCTTCATTGGCTTCTATCTTCAACGACTGGGCTTCGGTGTGATTTGTGACACTTTATTCTTAAAGAATTCCTCTGTTTCTGCCGACGACAGAGGTCACGGGTCGTGCTCTGTGGCGACGGCGCGTGCCTCTATAGAGAGGACCGACCTTGGGAAAACTTCGCAGCATCAGAATTTTCTTGCCTCCGAGTACAAACTTCGACTAGAGTCGCGCCGTAGAAGTACAGACTGGGGTCGTCGGTACGGTAAATCATGCCGGTAGCCAAAAAACGGGGTACACATGTTTTGGGACCTTCGAAAGAGAAACATGATCCGGACGATGTGGATCTTTGCTCAGACCATGCTGGCGGTCACGCCGCTCGCCGCGGTCACCTGCTACGGTCCTGACGGACACATCGCGGTTGAGCCGGTGCTGCACGGTTGCTGTAGCGAGCGGCACGACGCCCCCCCCCAGCGCTATGTCCCCGCCCCTTCATCTCGATCCGAATCACACGAACACTGTCAGGATGTGCCTTTCGATATGGCCGTCAAGGCCGATCGTCGCGGCAAATCCACCCACATCCCCTCCCTCCCCTCTCATGGTGAGCATGCCCTAAGCGCCGGGCAGACCGGTCGTGACTCTCTGTCACGCCGAGGGATCATCCATCCCGCGGCACCGCCGCCGGGGCACAGATCCACGGACACGGTCGTCCTACTGCTCTGATCCACCCTACATCAGGAGATCCCCGCAATGCGCGCCTAGCCGGGCACGCTGGGGTCTCTCAACTCGCCTGGGTCCGGCCACGCCTCAACGGAGACGGGCATCTCTCGCATCGCCTTGAACTGGCCCTGACTGTCGAGATCCGTCGGACGCGCAGGCTGACCTCCTAGTTCAATTTAAGACGTACCCGTAATGCCACCCAAAGGAGCCAGGCATGGCTGAGATGATTAAGTCAATGACTGCATTGCTGTTGTTGCTATCCGGATGTGCGACGCCCAGCCTGGAGAGCAGTCTACCCTTGCAGCGCCCCCTCGGGCGATCGCATGCAACATGGGTCCCACCCTTAGAACCAAACGAAAATACTCCGACGCCCATGGATCCGACAGACATCGGCGGGGAGCTGACGATCGACCAGGCCGTTGCCCTGGCTCTGCTCCACAACCCCCAGTTACAGGCATTCGCTTGGTCGGTCCGTGTGGCCGAGGCCCGGCGTCTACAGGCGGGCCTTCGGCCCAACCCGGAGTTGGTCATCGAAATGGAGAACCTGGCCGGCACCGGTGCCTTCGAGGGAACCGGCCTTGCGGAAACGACGGTCGGTGTGGGCCAACTGATCGAGGTGGGCGGAAAACGCGCCAAGCGTACGCAGGTGGCAGCCTTGGAGAGCGAATTGGCGGGATGGGACTATGAGGAAATGCGTTTGGCCGTATTCACCGAGGTTGTCCAGGCCTTCACGGAGGTGTTGGCGGCACAGGAAAGAGGCCGCGTCGTCGATCAACAAGTCGACATCGCAGAGAAGGTCGTGCACGCGGTGAACCAGCGCGTGCAAGCGGGTAAGGACTCTCCTTTGGAGGCCACCCGGGCCCGCGTCAGTCTGGCCCAGGTACGCATAGAGCAGAAACGTCTGCGGCTAGAGTCTTCGGCCGTGCGTCAGTCACTGGCGGCCACCTGGGGTGCTTCCGAGGCCCTATTCACACATGTCGGCGGCGCGCTGGACCGGATCGTGAATCCGCCGGCGCCCTCAGCCTTACAGGCCCTGGTCGTCCAACACCCGACGGTGGCCCGCTGGGAGACCGAGATCGAGCAGCGACAGGCGCGCTTCGAACTGGAGAAAGCCAATGCCCGACCCGATCCCACGGTCGTGGGTGGATATCGACACCTCAATGAGGTCGACGAATCGGCCTTCGTGCTGGGTCTCTCTCTGCCACTGCCCGTGACCAATCGCAACCAAGGCAGCATCTTGGCGGCCAAAGCGGCCCTTGCTCGGGCGCGGGTTGAACAGAGAGCTGCCCTGACCAGCATCCGGGCAGAATTGAGTCGGGCCTACGCCTCCCTGAGTAGTGAATACATGACGGCCACCGAGCTACAACAGGAGGTCCTGCCCGGCGCCCAAGAGGCCTTCGAGTCCGCACAGATCGGGTATGTGAACGGCAAGTTTGACTACCTGACCGTTTTGGATGCGCAGCGGACGCTCTTTGCGGCCCGCACCCAGCACCTCGAGGCTCTGGTCGAATACCACCAGGCCAAGGCCGAGGTGGAACATCTCATTGGCCAACCCCTTAGAATCCCTGAAAGGACAGAACCATGACTAAACGTAGATGGATGATTGTTGTAGTGACGGCAATAGGATTCTTAGTTCTCGTGGGTGTATCGCAAACCGTGCAACGGTTGCGGGCCCAAGAAGTCGCGTCGAAAACCGATGACCATTCGGGGCACGATCACGGCGCCCAAACAGAAGAGGACGCTCACGCAGGACAGGATCCCAGCACTGACGCAGGAGAGGACGACCATGCCGGGCACGATCACAGCACGCACGGCGAGGCCATCAAACTGACGGAGGCCCAACTGGGCCAGATGGAAGTGGCCACTGCCATTGCCGGTCCGGGTCCTTTGGACGTTCAGATCACGTTGCTGGGCGAGATCCGTCTGAACGAGGACCGTGTGGCCCACATCGTGCCCCGCATCAGCGGCGTGGTCAAAGAGGTCTGGGCCCACCTGGGTGACCAGGTGCGGGCCGGGCAGATTCTGGCCCTGATCGAGAGTCGTGAACTCGCCATCGCCAAGGCCGAGTACCTGGCGGCTCTCCAACGTCGCACTTTAGCGGAGGAGATCTTCAAGCGGGAGAAGAGCCTTTACGAGGCCAAGGTCTCCGCCGAAGCAGACTATTTGATCGCCCGTCAGCAGCAGGCCGAACAGGCCATCGAGGTCTCTCTAGCATTACAGAAGCTGTTGGCCCTGGGCTTGAGCCAGGAGCAGGTGGCTGAATTGCCCGAGCAGTCACAGGACGATCTGCGCATCTATGCCTTAACGGCCCCCTATGACGGCACGATTATTGAAAAACATCTGGTCCAAGGGGAGGTGGTTAGTGGTCAGGCGTCGGTCTACAGGCTGGCCGATCTGAGCACGGTATGGGTCGATTTGAACGCCTACCAGAAGGATGCGCCCGCCCTGCGTCAAGGCCAGCGCGTGGCCATCACTGGAGACGGACTCGTGCCGGTCGAGGCGACGATCACCTATGTGGCACCGCTGCTGCGCGAGGATCTGCGGACCTTGCAGGTCCGCGCCGTCTTGCGGAATACCAACAACCGTTACCGGCCGGGCCTCTTCGTGAGCGGCCGGGTGACGGTGGATGGTCGTGACGCGAAGATCGCCGTGCCGGCCGAAGCGATCCTGAATGTCGACGGCAAGGACAGTGTGTTCGTACAGACAGCGGACGGATTTACCCCTGTTCCCGTCAAGATCGGGCGATCCAATGGTCGGTCCGTGGAGATCTTGGCGGGCCTAAACCCCGGACAGCGTTACGCGGCTCGCGGTGCTTTCGCACTGAAGGCGGTTAAGGTCACCAGATCATTGGAAGGTCACGCCGGTCACGGTCATTAAGGGAAAGGGAGTCCTTTCATGAACATCATCGAAACATCTCTCAAAAATCGGTTTCTGGTGATCCTGGCCTTGGTGGGTATTGTGGGGTTCGGGATATACCAGTACCGTCAGTTGCCGGTGGATGCCTTTCCCGACATATCCCCCATCATGGTCCCGATCTTTGCCGAGGCTCACGGCATGGCGCCCGAAGAGGTGGAACGGCTGGTCAGCTATCCGATCGAGTCCGCCATGAACGGTCTGCCCCAGGTAACCCTCATCAAGTCGACCTCGGCCTTCGGTCTGTCCGTGGTCTATGTCTACTTCGAGGACAGCGTAGACATCTACTTCGCCCGCCAGGTGGTGAGCGAACGCCTGAACGAGGTGCGTGGCGCCTTACCGCCCATGGATACGCCGCCCTCCCTAGGACCCATTTCAACGGGACTGGGTCAGATCTTCATCTATTACCTGGCAGCCGATCCCAACGTCGTGGACACCGGCGGCAAGGACACATTGACCTACCTGCGCGAGCTAAACGACTGGCAAGTCAAGTTCCAGCTCCAGACCGTGCCCGGTGTCACCAGCATCCTTTCGATGGGCGGCCATGTCTTGCAGTATCAGATACGACTGGATCCCGTGGCCTTGGCGCGTTGGCAGATCGGCCTCGATGACATCGTCGAGGCGGTCCAGGCCAACAACGAGAACGTCGGCGGCCAGTTCCTGGTCCTGGGTCGCGAGGAGTATCTGGTACGCGGCATCGGCCTGATCGAGAGCCTGGAAGACATCAGGCAGATCAAGATCAAGACCATCGACGGCGTCCCCATTCGACTGGCCCAGGTCGCGGAGATCGAATTTGGCAAGGAGGTCCGCCGCGGCGTCGTGTCACGCAACGGCAAGGAAGAGGTGGTTTCCGGCCTAGTCCTGAAGCTCTTCGGTGAGAATACCTCCCACGTGATCGAGCGTCTCTACGCCAAGCTGCCCGAGGTCCAGAAGGCGCTCCCAGCAGGTGTACGTCTCATCCCCTATTATGAGCAGGCCGAACTGGTGAGTCAGGCCACCTGGACCGTGCAGAAGGCCCTGTTAGAGGGCGGCGGCCTGGCGGCCCTGGTCCTGGTCGTGTGTCTGGGAAGCATTCGGGCGGCCTTGATCGTGGCCATGGCCTTGCCATTTAGCGCCCTGGTCGCTTTCATTTTCATGCAGTGGTTTGGCATGTCGGCTAATCTGATGAGTCTGGGCGGGGTGGCCGTGGCCATGGGTATGCTGGTCGACGGCGCCATCGTCGTGACGGAAAACCTCTATCGTCACATGAGTGAAGCACCGCCAGATTTATCCGCCCAGGGTCGCCTAAAACTGCTGATCCGGGGGACCGGCGAGGTGGCCCGTCCCATCACCTTTGCCCTGTTTATCATGGTGCTTGTCTTCGCCCCCGTGCTCACGCTGCAGGGGGTGGAGGGTAAGATGTTTCGGCCCATGGCCTTTACCATGTGCTTCGCCCTGGTTGGCTCCCTGATCGCCGCCATCGTGGCCGTACCCTCCCTGGTCAATTGCCTGTTAAAGACCGGCAAGCACAAAGAGCCCATCGTCATGGTCCTGTTGCAGAAGCTGTACGATCCGGTCCTAGGCTGGGCCCTGCGCCACCGCTGCGTCGTCCTGATTCTGGTCTTGGTGACGTTTCTCGGGAGCGTCGCCGTCATTCCCTTCCTGGGGACCGAGTTTGTCCCCACCCTGGAAGAGGGCTCCATCCTGATCGGCGTGACCATGGCGCCCTCCATCTCCCTGGTGGAGGCCACCCGCACGATTCAGGCCATGGAGCGGGACATCATAGCCTATCCAGAGGTCGAAGAAGTCGTCTCCCGCATCGGCCGTCCACAGGCCGGCAGTCATCCACACCCGGTCAACTACGCCGAGGTGCACATTGAGCTGCATCCCCTGAAGCAGTGGACACGTTTCCAGACCAAGGACGATCTCATCGCCTCGTTGAACGAGAAACTCGCGGTCTATGCGGGCACCCAGCTTAATTTCACCCAGCCCATCCAGAACGTCTTCGACGAACTGCTCTCCGGCGTACGGGCCGAGATCGCCATCAAGCTCTTCGGCGAGGATCTGGGCGTCCTGCGCAGCACGGCACAGGAGATCCGCAACGCCATCGACAACATCCCGGGCCTGGTGGACCTGTCCACGGAGCAGAGCTTCGGTCAGCCCCAAGTCCAGATCATCGCCGATCGCGACGCGTGCGCCCGCTACGGCATCAATGTAGCGGATGTCCTGGAACTGGTGGAGATGGCCATAGGCGGTGAAGTCGTGGACCAGATCTACCTGGGGACGCGTCGCTTTGGCATTCATGTGCGTTACCAGGAGCCCTACCGTGACATTCCCGAGGTCCTGGAGGACCTGTTGGTCCGCACGGCCGACGGCACCCAGGTCCCGCTCAAGCAAGTCGCACGCATCGAGAAGGTCATCGGTCCGGTCCAGATCAACCGCGAAGCCAACCAGCGCCGTTGGATCGTCCAGGGCAATGTGCGCGGCCGTGACCTGGGCGGCGTCATTGCCGACATCCAACAACGCATTGCCGATCAGGTTGAACTGCCGCCGGGTTACACCATCGAATATGGCGGGCAATTCGAGAACCAGCAACGGGCCATGAAACGCCTGTCGATTATCGTGCCCATGGTCATCGCTCTGGTCTTTATCATGCTCTGCATGGCCTTCGGCTCCGTCCCCAGTGCTTTGCTCGTCATAATGGGGATTCCCCTATCGGTGATCGGCGGAGTCTTCGGACTCTTCTTCATGGGCGAGTACCTCTCCGTGCCCGCGGCCGTGGGCTGCATCGCCCTGTTCGGCGTCTCGGTTCAGGACAGCATCGTGATGGTCAGCCGCATCAACCAGTTACGGCAGGAAGGCAGGGACCTGGATCAGGCGGTCTTAAACGGCTGCCACGAGCGCTTCCGGCCGGTTATGATCACCACCCTCACCACGGTCCTGGGCTTGCTGCCGCTGCTGGTGGCCCAGGGCATCGGCTCCGAGGTCCAGCGCCCCCTGGCCACGGTGGTGGTCTTCGGATTGACGTCCTCGACGCTGTTGACCATCTTTGTGATCCCGGTGTTTTATCGTTGGTTCCGCATCAAAATCGAAACGCAAGATCTGCAGGACAATGGGACCTAGTCATCATCGTAGACGTCCTCCTGCTCGAACATCTCATCCATCTGGGCCTCGACGCCGCCGAGTATCTCCAGGGGCTCTTGCATCAGCTCGGCTGTCTTCTCGGCCCTGCCCTCTGTCACGCCGATGACCTGGGGCGTGATGAAGACAATGAGTTCGGTGTTCGATTGAATCAACTCCTTGTGTTTGAACAAGGCCCCGAGGAGGGGAATATCCCCCAGCAGCGGCACCTTGCGGGCGATGTGGCTGTCTCTTTGAAAGAGGATCCCACCCATCATCAGCGTCTCGCCATTCTTGACAATCATCTTGGTGGTGGTCTCCATCTCGCCCCGGACCGGTTGCCCATTCACGGTCTCGCTCTTGAGTTGTGACAGCGTCACGCGAATCTCCATGTCCACGTGGTCCTCGGGCGTGATACTGGGACGAATCTGTAGCCACATACCGACCCGGTCGAACCTAATGTCTTGAGTGGAGAACCCCTGGGACCCTACCGTGGATCCGGCGTTGAAGGCCACGAGATCTCCCTTGAAAAAGCTGGCCTCTTCGTTGTCTTTGGTCCAGAGAGACTGCTGATTGAGAATCTTGGCATCGACCGTCTTGGCCAGAAAATCGACCATGGCGTAGACATCGGCCGTTCCCCCCACAATGCTACCGGCGCCGGTGCCGACGGCGCTCAGGGGCGAGGTGGTCCGCGCCGCGGCCGCGACGGATCCTTCTGTGAACAACTGAGTGAGTTGTGTCAAGGCCAATACGCCGGACTCCCCCACGGCCGGAAAGGCGCCAGGGTTTGAGGACAATCGCACGCCCAGACTCGTCGCACTGGAGTGCTCCACCTCCACGATGACCACCTTGATCAGGACCTGCTTGCCGGGGACATCCAGCTCACGCACAAGGTTTTCGATGGTCTCCATGAACTCCCGCGGCGCCAGCACCAGGATCGATTTACTATGGGTATCGGGGATGAAGCGGACCTTGCCGATCACATTGCTGATCGGTTCTTCACCCTGCGCCAGACGTTGCTCATTCCACCAGGGCCGATAGCTGTCCAAATCATTGTTGTTGTTGTTATTGTTGTTGTTTTGGTTTCGATTGTTGTTGTTCTGGTTGTCGCTCCCCTGCCCACCCCCGGTGTCCATGTCACTGAGTCCCCGGCGGTCGAAGCGGATCGAGGCATTCGTGCCCGACTCGTTGAACAGGGCATTCAGTCGCTCCGCCAAGGCCTCCGGATCGGCATACTTGAGGCGGATCACATTGGGGACTTCGGCCATCTCCGCCGCGTCCAGCTCACGGACCAGATCGATGATGATATCGTAGGCCTCGGGGATCTTGCTGATGATGATGATCTTCTTGGTGCCGGGGACATGTTCAAAGGTGAGTTGTCCGTAGAGGGGGCCAATGATCTTCTTCTTGGACTCCGAACTGTTCCCAAAGAAAAAGAAGCGGGAAAAGTCGTTGGAAGAGCTTTGGTCTTCACTAAAGAGCTTGGTCAGGAGCGTGGCGATCTGCTGGGGGTCCGAGTTGCGAACTTCCACGATACGCGGTTTCACCTGGTCCACGTCCAGAGGCTGATCCCACTCCTCGATCTGCACTTCGATCTTTCTCATGTTGGCGGGTGAGCAGATGACCGTCACCTGTTGCATCATGGGAAAGTCAATGACCTTGACCATGTCTCCGGGATTGTTCTGACTGCCCCGCCCATATCGATAATAGTAGTAAGAATCGTATCCTTGTGGCCCTTCATCACCATAGAGGCTGTCGATGTTTTCCTTGATCTGAGTGGAATCCGCATATTTCAGGGAAAAGTTCTGCGTTTCATATTCTCCCGGAGGGATGTCGATCTCCGCGATGAGTTTCTTCACCATATCCCGCAGATCCTTCCGGCCGATGATCATGATCTGACGCGACTGCTCCAGGGCGCGGACCAGGATACTGGGTCGCAGTTCGTGGCCCGGCATATCTCGCAACGCGTCTTCGATGCGAGTGGCGACTTCCCGCGCATCGGCATACACCACTGAGACGGTCTCGGTCTCCGATACCACGGGCTCGGCGACATCGAGTTTCTGGACCCATTCCCTGACCACCACCATGTCCTTGGCCGAGGCTCGGGCGATGATCCAGTTCCTGCGGGGTTCTGCATGCAGATAGATGGGCACCTGGCTCTTGCCCATGATGGGAGAGGAAGCAGGCTTGGACTTCTTCGAGGAACTGGAGCTTCTTGAGCCACCAGGACTAAAGCGAATGATACCCCGCCTTGACGACGAGCGCGAACTGCTGCTGCTGGACCGCGGCTTCGCCGGTGTCTCGCCTCCCATCAAGATCCGGATGAGCTGCACAATCTCGATCGGATCACCGTTATGAACCTGGATCACTTCCGACACGGACTGCTCGGCCTCGGGCACATCAAACTCGGCGATCACCCCCTTGATGCGAATCAAATTGGCCACCGTGTCGATCACGATCACGGTTCCCGTAATCTCATCGGCACTGACGTCGCCATATTCTCCCACCAGTGGCGCCAGGATTTCGCCCATGCGGGAGGGGCTGTAGTTCTTGAGTTTGAAGAACTTCTGTACGATCTGCTCTTTGTTCTCGAACAGGGCCAGGTGCTCGTCGGACCCCACCGTCGGGACCTGCCCCAGCTTGGCTTCGTCAATGGGCTTCAGATAGATGACATTGTCGGTGTGTTCCGCGACAAAGCCCTTTGTCCGCAGGGCGCTATAGATCAAGGCCAGCGCCTCCTTGCGTGTCACCTTGTGCGGCGCGTAGATGGTGATCTTCTGCTTCATGACCTTCTCGTCGGGGATGATCGCCTTGTCGGTCCATTTGGCCAGTTTCTCGATGAGGTCTTTGACCTCTACATCTTTAAGATTCAAGGCTTCGAGGGGTTCCTCTTCCGATTCCGATTCCGCATTGGCCTCGTTGGCATCCGCAGGCGCAGGCGGTGTCTCGGTATTGGCTGTCACCTGCTCTGAATTGGGATCAGAAGGCTCTTCTTTTTCTTCCTCTGTTGCTTGCTTCGGCGCCGGGGTGGCGGCGTTGGGTTCGGCATCCGCGCGGTCCGCCTCGGGTGCCTCGGCCGCCGCGGCGGACCGGACCAGCGAGAGGATCGTCTGAGCCGACGATTGGAGGTCGTGGAAGCCGATCCGCCAGATCATCAGGGCCGATAGGGCCAGTACGCAAAGCATTAGGAATAGTTTTGACCGTTTCACTTTAGAAACCTCTCTTTCATTGTGACTTCACTGCGACGAAGTGACATAGGTCCCGGCAGAGCCGACCCAACCAGCCGTTCAAGAGGCTCGCCAGAGATGTCCCGCCCTGTCGCGTGCCCCGAGCTTGATTTCTTCAACGCCTGCTATCGATTCATAAACTGAGCCATGGCGGCTTTCCTTTCCTCAGACGACATTTCCTTGAGTCCGGCGATATCCGCAGGTGAAAAGTTCTTCGCCCGCTCGGCAGTCGGTTTAGGGCCGGGTCCCACCTTGGGACCGGCTCTACGACCCTGACCTCCTGGACGTGCCGGACGTTCCGACCGTCCGGGCGGGCCCCCAGGAGAGGGACCGGCCGACCCGCCGTCAATGGGTGCGAAGGTGCTCTTCTTACCCTCCCATTCGACTGTCACCAACGTCGATTCGATGGCCACGATTTTGGCGTCCTTGACCTTGTCCCCCACGCTGTACCACTTGCCGTTGATCAACGCCGACTGTCCCATGATGCCTTGCACCGCCGCCACCGGATTTTGCTTGGGGGGCGCGGGTGCGAAGAGGTTGGTCTTTTTCAGTTGCGCCACACTGTTGAAGTCCTGGGCCAGATACGCTTTCACGGTCGCTTCATTGGGTTCGTCGGCCGTCAGGCTCCGGAGTGTCAGAGAGGTCACCCGCTCGGCCAGGAAGAATCGCAGGCCGTGGGCGATCAGAAACGCGATACTCAGGGCCGCGGCTGCGAGTAACAGTCCTGCGAGGTACTGCCGGTCTTGCCTGCCTGTTCGGGTTCTCATGGCTGGGTTCGTCATTTCGCGTAGGTTGATAGGACCAGTTCGATGTCAATGTCGCCCCGATTTTTCGAGGGCTTCTTCGGATCACAGTCTATTTTCAGCGTCTCGATCCCGACGAAGTAGGGATTGGTCTTCAGCGACACCAGAAAATCGAGCAGTTGCCCGAACTTGCACTTGCCCTTGACATGCAACAACAACCGTTGATAACCCGAGCCGCGTCGCTTGCCTTTGCTGTCCAGTTGGAGCGGTTCCGCCTTGATGCCGCTCTTCTTGATGAGGGTACTCATTCGATCCCGGAACAGGAACTTCTGCTTCTCCTCGGCCTCGGGCATCTTGAAGGTGGGCACGATGGCCAACAGGGCCGCCTGCTTGGGTCCCGTCCCCTGCGCTGCATCTTGAAGGAGCGTCTCCGATTGGTGAATGGAACGTCGAAGGTCGCGCCAGTGGTTCAGCCACCGAGGCATATACACGGCCATGACCATCGCCACCAAGCAGGCAGCCCCAATCTTGAGGGTTCGTTTGTCTTTCTCTGTCAATTGCATCGCCGCGGATGTCCTTTAGCTGAATACCAATACTAGGACTTCGCACTCTTTAGCGTGAAGGTCTTGTAGTGGAAGGTCAGCGTAAACTCGAACTTCTTGGTCTTCTTATTGAAAGACGAGCGTGTCAGAATGACCTTGTCTATCCCCCTTTGACCCAGGAGCCCCTCTTGAAAGGTGTGTAGCTGCTTCTCCTGGTCGGCTCGGCCCTCTACCTTGATGGCCTGCCCTTCCTTGAAGTGCAAGCTGTCCAGGACGATACCGGACCCCTCCGCCGCGCCCATCTCCTGGAGCAAGGCCGGAACATTCAGACGCCGCCGCGCGATCTCTTTCTGGTGGGCCTTCTCTTGCAGTATCTGCCTCAGATCCGCGCCCTGGGTCAATTCCTCGAGCCGTTGGGCCTTGACGACATCGATCCCATAGAGCCCCGCCAACATGATCGCCATGGCGAGCAGCGCCACCACGGCCGCCACGCCTGTCGTGATGGATCGTCGCCTTTTGGCGTCCTGGGCGGGCGCGGCACAGTACCGATCGAATAGCCGCAGGCGTTGGGTGTCGCTGTCCAGGCAGGCGAGTGCCGCACCCAGGGCCAGACGGTACTCAAAGATCAGGTCGAGGGTGTCCGATTCGGAGTGCGTGACGAGGCGCTCCTGATCCGGCTGCAAGGGCGCCACGGACAGGCCTTGGGCATCCAGGGACTCAGCCAGCAGATTCATCTGCTCAGGGGTATCCGTCGAGACATAAACCGGACGGGCACCGGCCTCGGAACCGTATCCGCTCAGGATTTCCCGGAGGTCTTGGACAAACAACTCGAATGGACTCAGCGCCTCTGGGGACTGCCCCTCCTGTTCCTGCTCGTCCCTAGGCCTCAGTGACGGCTCCACATCGGCCCACCCCACATCCATCACCGTGGCGTGAACAAGACTGCCCTCAGCCACGTTGCAGATCAGGGTCCGCCGCGATGTCACATCGATCAATACCGGATCCATGGCCTGGCGGGGACAGAGGTGTTTCCACAGCGCCACAAGCGCCTCGGCTTCCAATACCATCTCCGTTGGATTGATCTGATGGAGTTGATCGGCGACGGATTGGAGCAATCCCTTGCGGGCCGCCGCCAAGATCACCGAACACTGACCGGCCGTCCCCGGCCGGGTGCGCCAGGCGATGTCCATTTGTTCGATGGGAAGCGGCAATCGTGTCTCGGCCTGCATCCGGACCATGGCCTCCGTCTCTTGAGAGCCCACGGCAGGAATCGTGAACTCCTGGAAGGCCACACCGATCGATTCGACGCACAGCGCCACGGCTCTTTTGGAGGGCCGTTTCTTCGGGATGCCCCCGGTCGTGACCAACTCGCATTGCCGTGCGAAGGACAGCCAGGTGTCCGTCGGATCGCCGCTCTTGGCCCACACCATTTCGATGCCTCCCGCTTTGGCGCGGACTTCGACCGCCTGTAAGGAGGTCTCGGACTTGGCCAGGACCACCACGGTTTCCCCCATCCTGAGTTCTGAGACTCGACTCATCAGAAACGTACTCCTTGATACCAATACCGTATTGCGATGGGATTGGCACTACGATCAACCACGGCCTCGACAACCTCCGTCGCACCGCTGATGCCGGTTCGATCCGCAGTGGCGACGCTGTAGATGCAAAAGAGATCGGATCGCACCGTCACCCGATCGACGATCTTCTTGAATTGGTTCCGGCTAAGCGACTCGACCTGCAGTAGGTCTGCCACGTTCGCGATGCCGCCGACGAAGCCCTCTCGGTAGTCGATGATGCTGAGTGCCAGTTCGTCGTTGCCCTGCGGCGACTCCAAGAGCGCCATCAGTACCTCCTTGGGGGCCGTATTGACGTTGACGCGAACCGGGGCATTGTTGTCATCAAAAATGGTGATCGAATCCACAATGTTGCGAAACGTGTCCTGGTCCAGTGGCGTCGGATCATCGGGATCGCCGCCCTGGGACTGTTTGTCGGGGCCCAGGATGTCTGCGCTGCTCTCAAATCCCGAGTTTCTATTGTCGACGATCCACTGGGCCTGACCGGAGGTCAGACTGAGGCTGCGTTCCAATTCCCCTTGATCCGCGCTGTTGATGTTGATGCGGGGTTGACCGGCACTATTGGTATTCTTCTTCTCGCCGTAGCAGCTCAGAAAGGCGATCCATCCCTGGTCGAGTTCACTGTCACCATTGTCCATGGGCAGGCTCTCATCGCCATCCCGTTCATTCAGATCGAGCACGCCGTTGAAGTTGGTGTCTTCACCGTAGAGCAGATCTTCAGTGACACCCTTGACCAGGAGGAGTTCGCGGATGGTCCGGAAGGGGCCGTTGCGACACTCATAGGGAAAGGTCAGATTGCGATAGTAACCGGTCTCGACGCCCTGGTCAGAGGGCCGACTGTTCTCATCCCGCCAATCCAGAATCGCGTCGGCAATGGGCTCCTCCATGTCAGGCAGGGCCATGAGCTGCTGCTTAGTGGCCCCATTGATGTCGAGCTTGCCCGACTCATCGAGAACACGGACCGTAAAATGACAAGCGCTGAGGCTGATGTCGGTAAAATCTTCGTCGTTGTCACTCCAGAGATCGGACAGACTATCGGTGCTCGTCACGTCCTCTTTGAGTATCGCGATGGCCGTCTCGACACCGGCTCGCGCCCCCCATTGGCACCGGAGAGATTGAGCCTGATAGTGTGCCATTTTGGTGTGCAGACGACTCGTCCTGCCAACAGTGGCGGCCATGATCATGAGCAGGACAACCACCCACAAGACCGTCACCAGCACCAAACCTCTTTGTTTCTTCTCTCGCGACATCGCTACCTCGCCCCTCCGCGCTCATTCCGAGAAGCAGCGTTGTTCGAGGCCCCGCCTCGATTCCCGCCACCACCCCCTGCAGAGTTGTTCGAGGCGCCGCCTCGATTCCCGCCGCCACCCCCTCCAGACCCGCTGTCCATCTGACCCGTCGCACGCTTCAAGGTGACGAGTACCGTTTCGAGCAGCGGCGGTTTTTCCGGGTCGACGGCTAGGCCCAGCGTCACTTCCACCAGTTCCGGCAGCGTCTGGCTGTCTTGGGCCCAGTGTTCCTGCCACTCCTGACCATCGTGAAAGCGGGCCTTGAACAGGCCGATGCCTTCGGCCATGACAGACAAGATACCGCCACGTTCACCGTCACGATCACCCCGGCCCTGGCCCTCAGGATGGGGATTGGGCTGATGACGTCTCATGAGGGCCGAGCGTCGCTCGGTCTGCTGCAAGAAATACTCCACTTCACACACGTCTCC
The DNA here is from genome assembly GCA_022563885.1 of Planctomycetota bacterium. Lineage (GTDB taxonomy): Bacteria > Planctomycetota > Phycisphaerae > Sedimentisphaerales > Anaerobacaceae > JAIPFM01. Next base: position 23,145 of record JADFMM010000022.1, read on the forward strand.
CTCTGGCTCCGCGGGCCGGGCCTTGGTTCGCGAGAGGCAGTAAAAGGTCAGAAAGAGTTGATCCTCCGAACCGGAAGGCTCGAGCGTGGCCACAAACTTCTGGCGTCTGGCCTCCTTATCCCGATAGACGTTTTTCAGGTCCCGCCGTAGACTCGCCGCCGCGAAACGCAACTCCGCCGCGCGATCGGAATGCGTCTGGATCCGGGTACTGGTGGTGGACATCGTCTTCAGACTGCTCATGGCCACGACCGTCACGAAGGATGCGATGATGAGCGTCACCAGGACCTCGACCAGAGTAAATCCCCGATCTTCCACCGGCCATATCCGATCATTCTTTCCTGGCCTCACAGCAACAGCCCTCCCGTGTCGTTGAGTCTAGTCACCACCACGAGTTGCTTGGGGCGGCTCCGGTCGACCCAGATGACCGCGATCGTCACCTGGTAGAGCTGATCCACTTCCAGATAGCGGGTCACAACCCGCCAACGGTAACCGGGCGCCAACTCACCAAAGTCCCCTTCCGTCTGACCGCTCTGGATGAACGCAGCGACGCCCATATGGTCAATCATGGTCAACTGTCGGTCCAGCAAGGCGGCGCCTCGCTCATACTGACTGTCCTGACGCGTTGCCACCAGGGCGCGCGAACCGATCGCGCCCACGGTCACCACGACGCCTGAAAGGATCGCGCTGGCGACCAGGGCCTCGACCAGACTAAAACCAGTTCTAGCATTCGTCCGTTTCATTGCGCATCCAAATCGATGGTGGTACTACCCAGATCCTTGGCCTCGCCCTTCACAAAACGTGCCTTTCCCGTGGAGGGCGAGATACCGATGCTGTAGTGTGTCACGCCGTTGCCTATCTGAATGGCGGCGGTGTCCGCGGTGCCGTCGGGGTAGAAGGTGAGGGTCTGCCGGGCCCCGCTCTCGGAATCCCCGCCTCGCCGCCGGGCCTGGACCAGGACAGCTTCCAAGTCGACTTGCGGCGCCAACTGCACCGGCCGGCAGAAGGGATTGCTCACAACGATCTGTTCCGACGTCTCGCTTCGTAGATTGAATTGAGTCGTTTCCAGCCAGACCCGTTTTTGCTCCTTGTCAAACACCATGCGCATCGACGCCTGCTTTTCAATGGCAGCCACGCGTGCGTACTGGGCCATGGTGTAGATGCCCCGTGCCGCCCGAGTGACCAATAGTTTTTGATAGGTCCCAACGTAAAGTCCCCCTCCCAGACCCGTGGCGACCGAGAGCACCACCAGCACCACCAAGAGTTCCAGCAGGGTAAAGCCCTCCTGGGGGAGATGGAGATCGCGACATTTCTTGTCAATCGGCTCTGTCATGGGTGGGTCAGCCCGATGAGACTCAGTCATTGTAAATGTCAGCGTTTTCGTCCTCGCCCCCCTCCTGGCCGTCCGCCCCGGTACAGATCAGATCGAAGCTACCGGGATTGATCTGCCCGTCGAGGATATAGATATAGGGGTTGCCCCAGGGATCCACGATCTGACTGCGTTTCAAATAGGGCCCGCCCCATCCCGCGGCGTCACTGATATTTTCGACTAGCGCCTCAAGCCCTTCCGATTCGTCGGGATAACGCTCCACATCGAGGTAGAATCGGTTAATGGCATCTTCAATCATTGCCATCTTGGGCTTCACGATGTCCACCTTGGACTTGCCGATATGTCTGAGCAGATTAGGGACGAGAAAGCCGCCCAGCACGCTGAGAATGACGATCACTACGAGTAGTTCAACCAGGGTAAATGCTCTGCGCCTCTGCGCTTGATTGCTCATGTCTGATACTCCTAACCCAATCCGCCTAGGTCCATGGAAACCATGGGCAACAAGGTGGCAACAACAATGAACGCGACAACGAGTGCCAACAGCAAGATTAACAGCGCCGGAAAGATGGACATGAAGCGGTTGATGGCCGCATCGGCTTCGTCGTCGAAGGTGTCCGCAGCACTCAGCAACAACTCGTCCAATTTGCCCGTCTGCTCCCCGACCGCCACGATCTGAACCAGGAGCGGCGGGAATGAACCCGACCGGTCCAAGGGGGCCGCCAGGGACTCACCCCGCTTGACCTCTTCCGCCACCGCATCGATCTCCCGCGCCAGGACCTCGTTGCCCAAGGTGTCGCGCACGACGGCGAGAGCATCGAGGATGGTCACGCCCCCTGCCGTCAAGGCGCCCAGGGTCCGCGCGAAACGCCCCACCGCGATCGTCTTGAGCACGGTGCCCAGGATGGGAATCCGTATACGAAAGGCGTCCCACTGCAGCCGGCCCTCCGTGCGAATCCAACGAATCAACTGAACCGTAGCGATGACCAGCGCCACCGTCGCCAGGCCGCCAAAGAGGGTCGTAAACATGGCCTTCACCACATCGCTCATCGTGAGCAACATGCGAGTCGGTAGAGGCATCAGCGCCGGATCCATGTCCATCGTCGCCATGATCCCCGGCAGGATCCAGGTCACAATCACCGTCACCGAGACCAAGCCCAGAACAAGAACGAACATGGGATAGGCGGAGGCGTTCTTCATGTTGGTGACCACCTTGTCCTCGCGTTTGAGAATCTCGGCCAGTTGAGTGGTGGTCTCTTCGAGGATGCCCCCGGTTTCGCCCACGCGGACCATGGAGAGGTAGAGGGGGCTGAAGACCTCTTTATGTTCGGCCATGGCCTCGGAGAGAGACAGGCCCCCATGCACCGACTGGACCAGGTCATCGAGCAGGTCCCGCATCACCGGTTTCTTCTGCTGGTCGCGCAGCAGTTCCAGGCAGTTCATCAGGGGCAAGCCCGCCCGCAGCGCCGTGCTGAACTGATTGGTCATGGAGACCAAATCCTTGCTCCGCACCCGCCGTCTGCCCAGAAAGGATCGAGCAGACGCGGGGAGATCCTCCCCGAGGGAACGATGCTCCTGGGGCTGACCCGCGTCCAACAACTCGGTCACGAAGCGTCCCTGATGGGACAGCAGCGCCACCGCGCTCTTGCGGTCCAGCGCATCGATGGCGCCGGCCACCGTCGCCCCTCCCTTGTCAATGGCTTGGTACGAAAATTGAGTCAATCGAATCCCTGTAACCCTTCGGGGCGGCCGTACCCTTAGTCTTCCTCACCGATGGTTTTCGACACTCGAAATACCTCATCGGGAGAGGTCAGCCCGGCGATTACCTTTTCCAGCCCGTCGTGAAGCATGCTCACGTGGTCTTCCGATGCCGCCCGGTTGATCTGGTCCGTGGTGGGACGGGTAGGGATCAGGTCGCGCAGTTTGCGATTGATTCGCAAGAGTTCAAACATCCCTGCCCGGCCCGTCATGCCCGTCTGATTGCAGTGGGTGCATCCGCGTCCGTGGTAAAACTGCGTTTCGGCCGGGAGTGTCATTGATCCATTTCTCAGGCTGTCGATAAGGTTTTGATCGGGCTGGTAGGCCTCTTTGCACCGGAGACATATCTTGCGAATGAGGCGTTGACCCAAGATGGCCTCGACCGAGCTGGCGATGAGAAAGGGTTCAATCCCCATGTCAATCAGACGCGTAATGGCGCCGGCCGCATCATTGGTGTGGAGCGTCGAAAAGACCAGATGCCCCGTCAGTGCCGCCCGGATGGCGATGTCCGCCGTCTCACGGTCACGAATCTCACCGACCATGACCACGTCGGGATCATGCCGCAAGATGTGTCGCAGGCCCGTGGCGAAGGTCAGGCCCCGTTTGGGATTGACCGGCATCTGACAGACACCATCCAATTGATACTCCACCGGATCCTCAATCGTGATCATCTTGACCGACGGTGAAAAGATCTCCTTCAAGGAGGCGTAGAGCGTCGTCGTCTTGCCACAGCCCGTGGGTCCCGTGACCAACACGATGCCATGGGTCTTGCGGAGACTCTGTTCCCACCCCTGCCGGCACACCGCGTTCATGCCCAGGTCTTCCAGGCCAATCAGGGCGGCCGTCTTGTCCATGATCCTCAACACGATCGATTCCCCGAACACCGTCGGTACGGTGGAAACACGCAGATCGATCCTCCCGTGGGGACCGGAAAACTCGATATGACCATCTTGGGGCATATAGCGTTCGGCGATGTTCATGTTCGCCATGATCTTGATCCGAGAGACGATGGCGGCCTGCAAGCGCTTGGAGGAGGGTGTTTTCTCGATGAGAAGTCCATCCACACGGTACTTGATCTTGACCTCCTTTTCGAAGGGCTCGATGTGGATATCACTGGCACGCTCATCCATCGCCTCCAGGATGATCAGATTGACCAGATTGACGAGCGAGGGCTCTTTCGCCAGCTTTTGCAGTTCCGCCGCCGAATAGTCGCCACTGTCCAGCGGGGCATCGGAGGCCTGCTCCGACGGCACCAGATCATCCAGCATCCGGGCCACATTGCTGCCATAGAAACGGAGTATGGCGTTCTCCATCTCCAGTGAATCGCAGTAGTAGCGACGGATCGAAGCGCCCGTGACGAGCCGAAGGTCCTCGATGACCTCCACCTTGAAGGGATCTGTCATGGCCACCGCCAGGCGTCCCTGTTCGTACCAGAGGGGGAGTACATCGTGTTTGTTCACAAAATCTGCCGGAACGAGCCCCACGACATCGGCCGTCACCGAGACCGAGGTCAGGTCAAGCTTCTCGATGCCGGCCTGGACGGCGAGCGCCTCAATCAACTGCGCTTGGGTCACGTGGCCGAGATCGACCAGGATTTCCCCCAATCGCCTGGGCTTGAGCCGCTGCTCGGTCAGGGCCAGCTGGAGGATGGACTCATCGATATAAGACCGCTCACAGAGCAGTTGTCCCAGTTTTTTTCTGCCATTGCTGATCATAAATCCAACCTAGGTATGCCTTTCCGCTATCTTCTAAGGTATCGATCGGCCCTTCTTGTGGGGATGCACTTGCGTCCCCTTACGTCCCTGAGTTTGATCCTGCCAGCCTCGTACATGCTGATGTCCGCACGCCGGAGATGACTCCGTCTGCCCCCACCATAAGGTTTTGACGCTCTTACAGTCAGCTTTGTTACATAAAAACACGATTTTTCCTGTCAAAAACTCCCTTGAGCCGATTCTTTCTGCCCTTAGATACACAGATAGGCTTGGTCCGGTTCCACACTTTTCTTTCAGCTCAACCCTAACAAAGCCGCCCCTCGCCGCTTTTTCCACCTCGGTGATGACTTCGAGAGGGATTTCCCTGGGGGCGCGATCATGCCTGAGCTTGACACGACAAGATAGCCATTCTATCATTTTTATGAGCCCTTGACGAAAGGACAGTCACACTGCGTCGTCAGGTCGACGTGTCAGGCCATGAAGTTCCAGATGACGAAAAACTGCGGGATTCTGCTGATGCTGTTGCTGCCGTTCGCCGAGCACGTAGCAGCCCACACCGGCGACCATCGGCGAACGCCCGTCGTCGACGTGTATCAGCGCTGTCATCGGGCGGTTGTCAACATCTCCGGCGAACGCGTCGTGTCCTCGCGTCGGCCCGGCTTTGACTTTCCCGGTTTCCTCGACATGTGGGGATCGCGTTATGCGCTGCGGATTCCCGTGTTGGGCTCCGGTTTTGTCGCCCATCGGGAGGGGTTTATCATTACCAATGCCCATGTGGTCGAGGGCACAGACAGGATCAAGGTCACCTTCAGCGATGGACGCGAGTACCAGGCCCGGGTCATCAATACGCACAAGAACAAGGATCTGGCCGTGTTGCAGATTGACGCGAATGAGCCCCTGCCCGTCATCGAACTGGGAACAAGCAACGACCTGCTCATTGGCGAAACGGTGATCGCCATTGGCAATCCCTTTGGCTATTCAAACACCGTCACCAGCGGCGTGGTCAGCGCGGTAGGACGGGACATACAGATAGATGAGGGGTTTTGGCTCCGAGGCCTGATCCAGACGGATGCCTCGATCAATCCGGGCAATAGTGGCGGCCCCCTGCTCAACATCAATGCCAAACTCGTGGGCATCAACACCGCCATCAAGGCCGATGCGGAGAATATCGGCTTTGCGATCCCCGTGGATAGCCTGGTCAACAACATCCGCCAGATGCTCATGCCCGAACAACTACGTCGGGTTCGGTTGGGTCTGATCCTGGGGAGAAAGCAGAGCGTAGGCCCCCATACGGGTTTGCTCGTGGAGGCCGTCACACAGAACAGCCCCGCCGACAGACGGGGTATCGCTGCGGGGGATCTCATCCTGAGACTGGATGGACACCCCCTGACAGATGTCTTTGATTTCTACATCAAGATGATGGACAAGGAGATCGGCGAGCCCATCGAGCTTGAATACGTCCGGGCGGAGGGCACGGGCGTCACACGACGACACACCAGGCTCACCCTGACGGCCCGGCCGATTCCCGATGGTGTCGCTCTGGCGAAACGCTTCTTCCAAATGGAGGTATCCGAGTTGAATCGCACGCTGGCCAGACGATTCAGCTTCGACGGACCGCACGAACTGCTCGTTATTGTCGATGTGTCCGCTTCGGGGCAGGCCGCGGAGATCGGTCTGCGTGAGGGCGATCTCATCCTGAGCATCAATCACCACACCCTCACCACCCTCAGAGAATTCTCTCTGGAGATGGAAAAGATCAGCGAGGGAGATAATGTCGAGTTCCACATCATGAGGTTCAGTCTGGGACTCTTCGGCAATTATGTCCCGCGTCGCTACCGGACAAAGCTGAAAGCAGCTCACAGAAGCGGGAACTCTCTCTTCTTTTAGGCCCCGGCTGAACAGAAACAGTTTAGGGACCGGCAAGAAATGACTTGAACTTTTGAATGCCCCAGTGCACGCCGTCTTTGATTGCTTCTCGATCGCGAAAACAGCGGCTTCCTTGGGCCAATGCTGGCTGCGATAGCAGCACAAGAAAGAATTCCAAGCAATACGCGCAGTAGATATAGCTACGCCGGTGGTTTCGCTCAATCGGGCGCGACCCAACATAGGGCACACCTGAGCCCCAAATTGTCCGGGTTGTTCATTGCCGGTCCCTGTTTCGCGCAAATTCTGTAAAATAAGACTTGCGTTGTCCCCGCTGTTTGAGTATCTTGACGTCCGATGCAATGGAGTGCTCCGGCAAGAACGCCCGGGCAGATGAAAAGATGTCAGTCAGGAGGACAATAAGGGTGGACCACATGTCTCCGCAAGTACCCTTCATGGAAACCATACCCCGTTGGTATGTCCAGACAGTGATCGGTCCCTTTTGCCCCAGGAGGAGGAAGGGAGGATAGGAGATGACGTAACGCATCATTTTCTTGTTTCAGAGAGTGTGGCCCTTCAATGAGAAGACAAAACCACATTCTCTCTATCTACTTAAGTTGCAACGAAAAGGAGTTCGAACGATGATAAGGATATGTTTGTATAGCTGCGCTGCGGGGGTCCTGTTGTGCTCAACGGCCTCCGCAATCGTGAATCCCGCCCTATTCGGGGGGGGCATAGGGTTGGCCGGAAATCCATTCGGCCTTCCCGGCGGCATCGGCACCCTGCCTGGCTCCCAGTTGGGAATCGGCCCCTCGCTAGGCCTCGGAGGTCCCTCGCTGGGGCTGCTGGGGCTAGGGCTAGGGGGTACCGGTCTGGGCATCAACCCCTTCCTTCTGCCAGGGCCCGGACCTTTGCCGGCCGCCCCAGGTCATCCGATTCCCGTACCCAGTGCCCCCGCACCGGCCCCAACGGAACCGATTCCCGGCCTCGGGGATGTCCCCGCAACAGACTCCTTTCCCATTCCAGGTAATCCGAATGGCGTCTGTATACCCTGCGAAATGCTGGCAGGCCCCAATACCAATCCGGCGGCCTATATGCCTACCATACCGGGTGGACCGTCGATCCCCTAGTGGTTGACGTCACCACACTGCCATCACCAGCCTGCGACAGCGAGAGATTGAAACGCGTTGTCGCAGGCTCAGTATGGCGTTGGCCATCCCGGATGATCGTCGGGACAAAACTAAGGGGAACGAGCCATGGAAAGCAAGTCTGCCTTGCCGACTCGATACGGTGACTGTTTCGTCACCTCCATGCCATTCTAGCAGGCAAGGGCCCGCCGGGCGGTCCCATTGCCATCCATCCTTCGAGTGAGCGCCTTGAAACGACCTCCGACAGCGCATCCGTCTCTGCCAGTGGCTAGCGTGACTTCCCGTCAGACCGGGGCCTCTTAAGAGCGTGTGTGAGAAGTCTTTCTGGCTCCACTCGTCTGCAAAGGCCGTGGAACTGCGTTGTCAGCCGAAAAAATCGCTCGCTCTCCGGCCGACAAAGGGGGTTTCAGACAGAGCCTGACGTCTGCTCATTCCGCCAAGTGCAGAATCTCCACCTTCCTGAATTCGCACGGGTGGCTCTCCGCCTGCAGCGAGATGTACCCCCCATGCAACATGCCATCCCCACCCTGCTGCAGGGCCTTGGCCTGAGGGTCGCGGCCGTCCAACTGGGCCTTCTCATATTCCAGCACGACCTGCCCGTCGATGATGTGTTTGATCTTGCCGTTGCCATGGACCTCGAACTCCACCGTCACCCACTGGTCTCCGTGATAGGTCTGCGAGCTTGAACCCTTGCAGTGGTCGAGGATGAGCGTACCATCCATCACAATGTTGGTCCCCGGCGTACAGACATTCATGGTCGAGCGTTCCCCTTCACCGGAACCCCCCAGCAACTGGCCTTCGACCGAAACGGGAAAATCCTGGTCGAGGCCCATCGTCTCGGGCGGCTGACAGTGCAGCATCACGCCACTATTGCGAAAGGCCCAACGGGGTCCGCCCGCTGCCTGCTCGCCGACAAAGCGGTATTCCACCCGCAGTCGATAGTTTGAGAAGGGCTCCTTGTAGAACAGGTGCCCAAACTTGCCACCGAAACGGTCATACTGATCGTATCGCACCTTCAGCACGCCATCCTCGACGCGAAAGGTGTTGCCATAGTTGTCGTTCAGAGCGTGGCCCTTAATCTTGGGCAGCCAGCCGTCCAAGTCTTTCCCATTGAAGAGGGCGACCCATTTTCCGTCCCCGCTGTCTGGCTCAGCCGCAAACAATCCGGTCCCTACCATAAACAGGACCGTCAGCGCGCAGAATGGACCTACCAAGACGGCTGTCGAAGCATGCTGCCATTTGTTCATTTTCGTACCTCCCTTTTCTAGAACCACACGGTGCTGCTTGGCCGAAGTGTGCCGAGCCTTGAACGCCCTGCCGACCAGAGGCCGCCTGAGTGTACGCACTCCTCAACGGCGATTCAAGCGTAATTGGTGGTCGGTGGGTCAGTGATCGGTTTAGCATGACAACCGATTACTTAGTCACTGATCACTGATTACTGATCACTGACCCCTGATCACGACCCTGTTCCCACCGGCCTTTCCGTTGTGGGTCATCTCTGAAAAGATTAGGATGGCCGGCCCCATGAATGCCACCTTAGAAGATATTGCCGGTTCCGACGGGACCTACCACACGGCCCCTCGCAAACTCTCGGCGTGGGCTCGGGCCTTTCCCTCTCTTTCTTTTTACAGACGATTCATATCCATCATCTTGGGCAGCGCCTCACAAGCCAAGCAGAACAGGTTTTCAGCATCTCAGTGGTGTCGCAGTTCTCTTGACATCCTGCTGGCCTTGGAGCAGGTCGGCGTCTCCTTCAACATATCCGGCATCACTCACCTAAGAGGGCTTCAATCGCCCTGCGTCGTCGTCGCCAACCACATGAGTGTCCTGGAGACCGTAGTTCTGCCCGGCTTGGTTCTGCCCCACCTTGAGTTCACCTTTGTGGTCAAGGAGAGCCTGCTCCGCTACCCAGTCTTCAAGCACGTCGTGCGGAGTCGCGACCCCATCACCGTGGGCCGGTCGAATCCCCGCGCAGACCTCCAGGCCGTCCTGACCGGCGGTGTCGACAGGCTCAGCCGTGGCATCTCAGTCATTGTCTTCCCCCAGACCACTCGCACACACCGGCTCGATCCGGCCGAGTTCAATTCCATCGGCGTAAAACTGGCACGCAAGGCCAACGTCCCGGTGGTGCCGCTCGCCTTGAAAACAGACGCCTGGGGTGAGGGCAAGCTGGCAAAAGATTTTGGCAAGATCGACCACACCAAGACTGCGCGCTTCGCCTTTGGGAGTCCTCTGGAGATTCGAGGTCGAGGCGGCCAAGAGCAGCAGCAGATCATTGATTTCATCACACAACGCCTGCAGGCATGGAGAGAACCTGACCCTGCGCACGAAGTCTAAAAGCACCCATCGACGCCGAGAGCACCGAGCCAGGCGATTGGCCACTGGCACAGACGTAAAACCGGCGGCATTGGTTCTACCACCAGATCGTCTGTTTCAGGTTGCTCAGCAACAATCCAGTCGCGCCCTGCAAATTCATTCAGAAAAAATGACAATCCCGACAAACACCTATTGATATAGTTAACTAGTTCACTTATTCTTTAGTTCAATGTTGTCGAATAGGGCGGCCCATGAGGACCAAAGACGTTTCCATGAACATAGACAAATCGAGCGGCATTCCCGTCTACGTGCAGTTCGAGGAGCAGATTCGGCTGCTCATCAAGCGGGGCATATTGACGAACGGAGACGCCCTACCGACCGTGCGGAGTCTGGCCGTCGAACTGGGCATCAACGCCAATACGGTCGCCCGAGCCTATCGTGACCTCCAGAATCAGGGTGTCCTGAGACTGGAACGTGGCGTCGGGACCTTCGTCGCCGACACGGCGGGTCGGCCGGCGGAGCAAAGCGTCTTCAAAGTTTTGGAAAAGAAAGTAGGCGAAGTCATTCGGGCCGCCAAGGAGGCGAACTTGACGGCAAGTGAAGTATCACGATTCATTGAACTCAGGTGGAAGGAAGAAGATCATGCTTAATGGAACACGGAATCCGATCGCTGTGACACTGGCCATCCTGGCCTGTTTACTCTCGGGGGTGGTCTTGCTGCAAACGGACCGCACTCTCCTCTCGGTCTGCATCCTCGTGTGCGGCCTCACTTTGGCCGCCTCGCCCCGCATGCTCAATGAGTGGGATCGGGGGCGTCCTGCTGCGGCTGGGCAAGTTCAACCGCATCCTGCCCCCCGGCATCGCATGGATCATCCCGGGCATCGACAGCATCACCCAGGTGGTCGACATGCGTATTCGCTCCACCCCCTTCACCGCGGAAAAAACCCTGACCAAGGACACCGTGCCGGTCGATGTTGACGCGGTCCTCTTCTGGGTCGTCACCGATGCCCAGCGGGCCGTTTTGGAAGTGGAACGGTATCTGCCGACGATTAGCTGGGCCGCCCAAACGACACTCCGCGATGTGATCGGAAAATCGGAACTGGTCCGCATGATCTCGGATCGAGCGCAACTGGACCAGGAACTCCAGACGGCCATCGACGCCAAGACCTCCGAGTGGGGTATCACCGTCCAGTCCGTCGAGATTCGTGACGTCAAGATCCCCGAGGGGCTCGAAGACGCCATGAGCCGCAAGGCCCAGGCAGATCGCGAGATGGCGGCCCGGATCATCCTGGCGCAGAGCGAGAGAAGAGTGGCGGAGGAGATCGTGAAGGCCGCGGATGTGTACAAGAAGAACAGCACCGCGATGCAACTGCGGGCCATGAACATGACCTATGAATCGATCAAGGAGCGAGGGGCGCTGATGGTCGTTCCCTCCGGCATGATGGATTCTCTCAACGTCAATGTGATGGGCATGGCCGCCGCAGGGTTTCGTCGCGATGGATCAGGTGATGAGACACCATGAGAATTAGGTGGTTTCTCAGATCCGCAGGGGCCCTCCACGGCAGACGCATTAGCTGGGAGGGGTGGACAGGCAGAAACCTGTCGCTCTTTCCCATGTTTACCCCGGCGGGAACCGTGACCGACCTGCTCGTGATTGCCTCGGATAGAAAGGGGTTTCTCCGGCCTCCGCGGACGCTCCACGGGCAGGATGTGAGGCCGTCTCCTACACCGCTATCGCGGCAGTTCGACGCCTCTCTCTACTTCCCCGTGTCTACGTAACTCACGCTTGAGGATCTTGCCCGTGGGGTTTTTCGGCAACTCCGAAAGGGAGATGATTTTGCGGGGAATCTCGTGGCGACCCAAATACTTCCGGCAGAAGGCCGTCACCTCCGCCGTGGTGAGACGACTGTTTTCTTTCAGAGTGACGAACGCGATGGGTATTTCACCGTGCAGAGAATTGAGTTCACCGACGACGGCCGCCTCGCGAATCTCGGAATGTTGATGCAGGACGTTTTCAATGACCCGCGGATAGACATTCATGCCATTCACGATGATCATGTCCTTTTTTCGGTCAACGATGTAGAAGTAACCATCGGCGTCACGGGATCCCAGGTCTCCTGTCCGGAACCATTCATCAAAGAATGACGCTGCCGTCTCGTCGGCCAACTTCCAGTAGCCCTTCATCACGTTGGGGCCGCGCACGCAGATCTCACCGATCTGGTCAGTCGGACATTCCTTTCCCGACTCATCCCGGATAGACATCTCAACACCAGGGACGGGTAGTCCCACGGAACCCGCTTTTCGTTTGCCTCCAATGGGATTCACACAGGTGACCGGGGAACACTCGGTCGGCCCGTCTCCTTCATAGATCAGTTTGCCAAAGCGCTTCTCAAACCGCTCCATGGTTTCCATCGGGAGGGCAGCGCCCCCAGACACCGCGAACCTCAATGAGGCGAGCTTGGGAGTGAATTCGTCGCGAAGGCGACACATCACATGGAACATGCTGGGAACCGCCATAAAAATCGTGGCCTTCCATTTTTCAATAACACGGGCCACTCCTTCCGGATCAAATTTTGGCAGCGGCAGAATGGTACACCCGTGAAGAAGCGGAAACAGCATGCCCACAGTCGCCGCAAAGGAATGAAACATCGGTAGGACCACCAAGAGAACATCCTTCCTCGGTTCCAGATGGAGTGCCGCCTTGATGCTGCACGTATTGGAGATCAGATTTCGGTGGGTCAGCATGGCGCCCTTGGGGAATCCGGTTGTCCCGGACGTATAGAGAATCACGGCGACATCGTCAGCCGGATTGATGGAGAGTTCCGGCACTGGCCCTGTCGAGGATGGCAATTGATCCCAGAGCAGATCCGATTCGTGGGATTTGTTTTGTCCAATGCAGATGCACGGGTCGAAGCGAACCATCTCGCCCCGTATCGCAGAGACAGCCTCTGCAAATGCCTCATGATAGATCAAGCCCTTGGTCCCGGCATCCTTGACGATATAGGCGACCTCACGTGGATTCAGCAAGAGGTTGATGGGAACGACGGTGGCACCGGCCTTCAGGATGGCGAAATAGGCGATGGCAAAGCAATCAGAGTTAGCACAATACAATCCTATCCGATCGCCCTGTTGGACGCCTTGCCGGATGAGCCCCTTGGCCACTCGATCGGACTGGTCATCGAAGGCGGCGAAGTCAAGGATCTGATCATTGAAGACAATGGCTCGGTGGGAGGCAAATCTTCGGACGCTTTCCTTGAGCATTTCAGTGATTGAACAGTTAGGATAGTCGACGTCAGTCATCATGGCTCCAGTGTTGATAACACCTTCGCAGGGTATGATGACATCTATATCGTGCAAATACCAACGAAAAACAGGCCGCTTGACTGCAGAGGGCCTTGTCTGTTAGGTGGCGAGATTTGACACTTTCATTCGCTAAGGGATGGGCAACAAATGACTCGTTGTGTTGCCTATACGGATTCGGGTTTGTCGTCCCCGCTTGGCGTAACGAGCCGTTGACCCTCACTGTACGTTCTTTGTCAATGGAAACCTTCATCCCCCACTTCGAAGGTACCATATTCCATGCCACCAATTCCTCGGAACCTATCTCGGTCTTACAGGGATAATGCTACAAAGCCGGATGGATGAAATCAATCGAAACCTCCCTACGACCCGGAAGGAGAGAGAGTCACAGGGGACTGTACTCAGGAGGAGTCGGTGAGGGGGCGGGCCTCGCATTTGAGGATCACAGAAATGTCACTTGCTCCAAGGCTTAAATGCGAGGACCCCTTGCTGTTAAAACCGAGGATTTGGCGTTGTCTGACATTTCCGCGCGGCTCAAGTTGCCCCGGCCAGCCGAGCATGCTACGCACCGTAGTAACGCCGTTTGCGACAAATCGACTATGGCCCACGGCACTGAGGATTTGGCACTGAGGACGCCACTACAGCCGTTCATTCCCTTACGCCAAAATGATATTGCAAACTACCGTGCGCCCGGAGCTTTCAAGAAGGGTCTTTTGTCTCGTTCGATCTCGACTTTAGTGAGGTCCAATTCCTCAAAAATCACGGACGGCGCGATGATGGATGAAGGCGGTGTCATGCCAGTCGAGCTGATCTGATTGTAACACTCTTGCGATTCGCTTGCCGCAATGATGTCCCTCAGTGAACGCAGGGTGACTTGGCCAAATTGACAACCGCGCACCAATTCTTCGCGGCCGCCCTCAACATAGACTTTGTAGGCATATAACGGCTCTGTCAGGCCGCCGCCGGGACCTCTTCCGAACCGGCCGAAAAACGCCATCCCATCTTTGGCGCTGCCGCTTGCACTTGTTCCAAGCGCGGTGACCTTTAGTGCAAATTTCAATCCTTGAGCCTCGGCTTCCTCCAAGAGGATGTGCTTGAGTTCCGTGAGCGGAACTCCGTCGTTCGATTCGATAAAAAGGCATCCAATTTGAGCGCGCGCCGACCCCCCCAATGCCGTGGACCGTCCATGACCCGTGGATTCGGAGAATTCCTTGGTTGGTGTTCTCGACATGACCAACTGCCGCAGAATGCCGTTTTTCACAAGATCGACGCGCTTCGACTCGACGCCTTCTTCATCATAGCGATACCGGCCGGCAAGAAAGGTATCCGGGAATGATTCGGTTTGCGGAGAATCATAGACCTGAAACGAGCGCGGCAGGATCCGCCTTCCCAAGTACGAGTCGAGGCTCGTTGAACCTCCGAAGCCGCGCCGCCGACCTCCGGCCGGGCTGGGCGATCCGGCAAGGCCTCTGCCTAGAAGTTGGTGGAACACCTGAGCTGCAGCGAGATTTTCGAACAGCACCGGTCCCAGATAATTGTCAAGCACCGGCGCAGCGAGGGTCCTGTTCAATTGCTCCGCCATCTTCTCGAGGTCGGTCTGTATGACCTTCGCTTCCGGAAGATCGTCTGGAGTTCGAACATAATAACTCCGCTCGTCGGAAATTCGTTCGCCGTCGTCTGCCTGGATTTCCAAGTTCACGTTCAACACTGTTCCGATGTCGCCTCTTCGCATCTGGGTGCCATCGGAATTCACAAGGTATCTGTTTCGAACGGTGACGATCAGGGAGAGGCTGATGTCTTGAGGTAAGAACCGGTGGTGCACATGTCCGGAGAGTTCCCGCAGCAACGATTCCCACTTTTTTCGATCGAACTGGAATTTGGCTTTCGGTTCGATCTCTTGGACAGACTCCATCTTCGTAAAGTCCGCCGGTCTTTCGGGCGTGTTCCGTTCCTCCAAATAAGCTCGTTTTCTTGTCAGCGTTTCCACGGCCCGCTTGTAATTGTTGTCCGTGGTCAGCCAGATGGCCCGGCGGAGGGCCAGATAATCATCTTCCACCGGCAGCGATGCACGGGTGGTGTTGCTTCTCCCGCCGCGCCGCCCCCGGAACCCGACACGACCGCCTCCCCCGAAGTTTGTGTTGTCCAGCTCATACGAGCCCACGCGAACCTCGCTGCTGAAAACGCGGGACCGTGACCCGTCGGATCGAAAAACCGCTCCTGTGTCCGCATAGACTGTGTGGACGACTTGGTCCACGACTGAGTACTGAATGAAGTAGGGTTCTTCGAGACCTTCGAGCTTCATATGCATGGAGCGATCGAGTTCATCCCTAAGCGCGCGCATCAACACGTCTTGACCCGGGTCTTGTTCCGCAGCGAATGCACCCAAAGTTACTAGATGCCCCAGGGCAATGGTCCCGATGACATGACGGATGAATGGCAGAGTCTTCATGGTAGAATCTTGTTTTTCAAACGTTGTCACAAAACCTTTCAGGCCGTGGGTGAGCAGCATTCCACCGCCGCCCCAATTCATTCCCTAGCCAACGAGTGGGCGGCGGTGGAACGTCGCCCTCCCGAACTTTAGAGGTCTCTGCCATGGGGACCGGCAAGAAAACAGTGGCTTCCGTGGTACAATCCTGGCTGCGATAGCAGCATTATTAAAGAACCACGAAACAACCTGGACTTTTGAATGCCCAATTGCA
>JADFMM010000207.1 GCA_022563885.1 Planctomycetota bacterium
GCCGGATGAACTCGATTGCGATTTCACGTCGTCGGAGGGGGACGAGGGTAGTAAGGACAGTGATGTCAACACTGATGGTTGTACCGATTGCATCCATTGGGAAGACCATTGGGGAACCGAATGTGACCGTTGGGATGCCGGTGTGTGTTGTCCCGACTGCACGGGGACGATCGGTGACTTCGTCTGGTTTGATGGGTCTGAAGACTTCTGCAACGGGATTCAAGATGAGGACGAAATGGGGATCCCTGGGGTAGAGATCTGTCTGACAAAACTCGGGGATTCATCTTTCGAGGTGTGTACGACGACTAATGGCGACGGTTTTTACCAATTCAATGGGCTCTGTGCCGGCACTTACATGGTCACGGTCAATCCTTCGACCGTCCCGGCGGGATTCGACCCCACCGATTTTCTGCAAGGTGGCGACGGGGCACTCGACAGTGACGATCCTACGGAAACCTTCGTCGTACTGAAATTCGATGATAGCACCGACCCGACCATCGACTTCGGGTATTGTCTGGACTGTCAGGAATGCTCGGGTGGCATCACGGAACTCACGCTCCGTTACCTGGGCATCTCGTCGCCCGTGGACATCGAGGTGTTTGACAAAAAATCGGTGAGTCTATTTCAAGGCGTAGCGAGCTCGGGGAGCGACTTTACGTTCAGTGGTATGGACAAGGACGGCAAGATGGGAACGGAAATCAGTGTGTTTGTTGATGGATTTTTTAACACCAAGATTCACACCAGCTGTTCCAGGCCGATCGGTCCGGGCCTGGTCAGCGGCGACTTTGAGGTCGTCGGCGGGACGAGTCTTAAGGGAGGCCCCCTGTGTCCCGTCGAGCCACCGGATGATGACTGTGGTCCCTGCAAGGGCAAGGTGACGCAGTTGACGCTTATGTACACCGGCGATACCGAGGCCACTATCAGGGTTGAACAGAAGAAGGATGCCAAGATTGTCTTTAACGACGTAGTCCCGGCATTTGGATTCTTCGAGTTCAATGGACAGGACAAGAATGGCACCTTAGGTACAGAGATCTTGGTTTACGTTGATGACGCACTGAGCACAAAGATTCACACCAGTTGCTCCCAGCCGATCGGTCCGGGATTGGTATTCGGTGATTTCATAGTCGTTGAAGGCTCCAGTCTGAAGGGTGGCCCATTGTGTCCATTCGACACGCCGCCAGGCGATGAGGACTGCGGTCCCTGCAAGGGCAAGGTGACAGAATTGACGCTTAGGTACACCGGCGCGGATGCCTTCGTCGAGGTTGTCCAGAAGAAGGACAACGCGGTGGTCTATGGCGCCGAGCTCGATTCGGGTGATGCCTTCACGTTCTCTGGACAGGACAAAGACGGGACCCTGGGAACGGAAATCAAGGTGTTTGTCAATTCTTCCTTGAACGCCACTATTCACACGAGCTGTTCCAAACCCATTGGTCCGGGTTTGGTATTCGGTGATTTCGAAGTCGTTGCAGGCCAAAGCAAGGACGGTGGCCCATTGTGTATCGGCGGCGATGACGACAAGAAGGGTGGCAAGAAGGATAAAAAGAAGGGTGGCAAGAAAGGTAGAAAGAAGGGTGGCAAGAAGTGACACTAGTGGACGGACGATTGAGACCGCTCTGTGTTCTCAGGCGAACGCCGGCATGGCTGGCCTGGGAAAGGTACGCCTCTCCGTTGAGAATAATCTGATGACGCTGATCCGCACGAGCCGCCCTCGACCCAATGGTTGCGGCCCGGCGAGTGGCGGGTTCACCGTCGCGCGAGACCGAAGATAAGGAGGGTCCATGGTGCCCGGTGCACTGAGGCCCAGCAAGCGGTCCATCAACACAAAGCCCAAACCGACTTGAGCGGATGAGGGGCAGGCGCAGAAATCCGAGGCGACCATCTTTGAACAGATGTCCCTTGGATTTTTTTTGCGCTGGCGTAGCCGTTCATTCGGGAAGAATGGTCTTTTTGCTGTTTTTCTGCAGAACCATTTCGCGGGCAGGCGTAATGACCGCATACTGTTAGTAGAGGGGTCGCTTTTCCTTGGCGTCTGCGCGTCTTGAATGAGCACGCGAATGGACGCGATCGGTATAGCAGGGTCCGATCCTGTCTTGTCTACTGCACCTGAGTCGGTGCTTTCGGTCTGGGCGCGGCGGTCAAGTTAAGGACCTGGAGCATAGCACCGATTAAAACCTCTGTTGCAGGGTCTGTAGTTTTTCGTGATTAGGATGAGATTGTGGAGGCGAGCGGGGAGTGATCTCGTACCTCAGGCCAGCCAGACGGCTTCCTTGCTTTCTGTTGATTGCTGATAATCAACATGGGGTGCGCCCTCTTCCGATCGACAGAAAAACCGCGCATTCCCAGGCCAGAATCCCCTACGCGGGTATCACTCTAGTACAAATGGTGGTAGCCATTGCCATGCTGACCGTGGTAATGGGAGCCATCATGCCCCTGACTACGCATATCCGCAGGTCTTGGGACACCTGGCAAAACAGTTCCGAGAGCTTGCAAAACGGACGTGTGCTGATGGACCATATGCGCCGCCATCTGGCTACGGCTAAAAAAATCACGGCCGTCAGCGCATCTTCAGAGACGGCAGGGTACATTGAATTCTCCGATGCCAATTCTGTTATCTACCGATATGACATAAGCGCAGGGAATCAGGTCGAGTACGGGCCGGTAGGGACCCTTGCGGATCTGGCGGGACCGGTGAGTCAATTGCGCTTCACCTGCTTTGACATCAATGACTTCACCAATCCGACGCTAGACGTCTATACGATCAGATTGGTCCAGGTTGAGGCCGTCTTCACCAATGCCGCTGAGGGAACTCAGGACAAGACCTTCAAACTCTCTGTGTTTCTGTATAGCAACGACGAAACCTTCTCAAAAGGGACATCTTTCGAGTTCGATACCGTAAAGGGCAAACGTCCTGCTCTCAGCCAGATAGACAGTACACACTATCTGTGTGCCTACGAAGGCGATGGAGATGATGGCTGGGCGACTGTCCTGACAGTTGACTTGGCCGCTTTGACGATCACCCAAATGTCGTCTATTGAATATGATCCCGCCAAGGGCAAACGGCCCGAAATCGTACAAATGGATGCTACCCACTATCTGTGTGTCTACGAGGGCCCAGATAGTGATGGCTGGGCCGTTATCCTAAACGTCGATCTGGCGACTTGGAGTATCATCGCTAAAGCCCCCGTCGAGTTTGATGCCGTCAACGGCAAGGGCCCCACAGTTGCTAGGATAGACGAGACACACTTTCTGTGTGCCTACGAGGGCCCAGATGGTGATGGCTGGGCCGTTGTGCTCAATGCAGGCGGTTTGGTAGCCCACTGGAAGCTCGACGAGACCTCGGGTACCTCCGCAGCGGACGCTACCGGTAATGGCAACACCGGCACCTTGATCAATATGAGCGGCAATGAATGGACCAGCGGTCGCGTAGGCGGGGCGCTGGCATTCGACGGGAGCGACGATCACATCGCCGGAATCGGCGACTGCCCTACGGGCGACTTTACTGTAGTTGGCTGGGCTCTGGACACCGGTGGCAGTGGTTGGAGGGTAGTCTATTCGGCCAGACAGGAGATATGGCTTGGAATTGGCGCGAACGACGCTATCTGGCTTGATTGCGGCGGAAATAATAACGGGGCCAAAACGGCAGCGGGAACCTGGATCGAGGATTCCTGGCATCATATAGGGGTGACGTGGGATGGATCAAGCCTACATATCTATCTCGATGGTGTGGATCAGTCGATTACAACCTATGGAACACCCGCGAATCCTCTGGCCGAGGCTGCCGTCATTGGCGCCTATTCCCCTGGTGGTGAAAACTGGCAGGGAAGCCTCGACGAGGTCCGTGTCTATAACTACGCACTCAGTCCGACGGATATCACGAACCTAACCAACGTACTCCGCTTGGAAGAGTTCACGGAGTCCAAGGCCGCCACCGACACGACCTCTGTCACCATTGCCATCCCCAGCGGGACGAGTCCCGGAGACCTGCTGATCTCGGCCGTGGCCACGGACGGCGATACGGATGTCTCTCTGGCACCCCCGGGGGGCGAAGGGTGGACCGAGATCAACACCAACAGTGCCAGCAGTGCAGCGACGCTGGGCACCTGGTGGAAACTCGCAGGGGCTTCGGAATCGTCCACGCACCAATTCACCTGGTCCGGTCCCGAGCACGCCTACGCCTGGATGATGCGATTCACGGGGCATGATGCAAACGATCCGATCGATGCCTATGCCAGCAACTACGGCACCAGTAGCAGCCCCACCAGCCCGGCAGTCATCTCCACGGTGGACGACGCCCTGATCTTGCGTCTGGGCGGATTCGACGAGGACGACATCACCCAAGACGCACCCGGTCTCTCCGGCCACCTCGCCATCACCATGGACGCCACTGCCGGCACGTCTGTCGAGAGCACGACCGTCTCCATGGAGACAGGTAATTTGGCAAACTTTCTTGTGAGTATGCCGCCGACTCGTCCCGATGGCGATCTCTATGTCGCCCAGATCGCAAATGACAAGGGCGCAGCGATCATCGCCATTCCCAGTGGGTGGACCGAGATCACCACCGGCGAGAACTCCTCCATGGTTCGTCTGGCCACCTACTGGAAGATCGGCAGTTCCGAACCTTCTACTTACACGTGGCAATCGGGCAGTCCTTGCAAGTGGATTGGTGCCATTCATCGGATTGGCGGCATCAACACCAGCAGTCCGATCAACGCTTCGGGCGATGGGGTCGGTACCAGTGACAGTCCCACCTCGCCTTCGGTCTCCACCAGCGTCGATGGCTGCCTCCTGCTCCGCATGTACGCCGCGGCGAAGGATCAACAGGCCACGACCTATTGGCCCAGCGGGACCAGTGCGATCTTTCAGGATGCCTCGGCCGGCAAGGTGGTCGCTGCCGCCGCCGTTGAGAGCCAGACCACCTCGGGCGTGACGGGCTCGGCCGCCTTCTCGATGACCAAAAGTAAGAACTGGGTCGCTGCCACCATTGCCCTAGCGCCCGCCTCCGCGGGGGGCGAACCGATCTCCGGCGGTGCAGGGTATGTGAAGCAGAGCACGGCCGGCAGTAGCGGCACCAGCAACTTCTCTCTCACGGCTTCTGAAGAGGCGCGCATGGTGACCATCGCCATCGCCCCGTTTCCTACGGAGCCACCCCCCCCAACACCTTACGCAGAAACACCCTATGAATTCGATTCCATTAAAGGCAAGCACTGTGACTTGGCCCGGATAGACGACACGCACTTTCTGTGTGCCTATACAGGCGATGGTGATGACGGATGGGCCGTCATCCTGATCGTTGATCCGGAGACCTGGGAAATCACCAAGGGAACGCCCTTCGAATATGACTCGATCAAGGGCAAAGAGGCCGATTTGGCGCGGATAGACAGCACGCATTTCATTTGTGCGTACCAAGGCAAGGCCAAAGATTGGGCCTATGCGACTGTCCTCACCGTCAACACGGTGAGCAACACCGTGGTCCAGGAGTCCGTGTATCTCGTTGAGAACGAAAGTGATGAGTTTTCAGTGAAGAAACCAGCCATAGTCCACATGACTGAGAACGATTTTTTGCTTGCCTATGAAGGCGAGGGTCATGATGGTTTCGCTGTCGTACTCGAAGTAGACACCGGTACCTGGGCAATCTCTATGAAAACCCCCCTCGAGTTTGACACAAAAAAGGGTAAGGATGCTGATTTGCTCCAGATAGACTCCATCCATTATCTCTGTGCCTATGGAGGGGACGGTAACGACGGGTGGGCCGTGATCTTGTTGCCGGGCACGCAAGAAATATTGCCATGATAAGGGATCGGCAAGAAAGAAACTGGACAATTTGAGGTCCAAGTGTGCCCCATATTGGGTAGAAACAAGGATGGGGGACAGTCTTTTAAAAGACTGTCCCTTCCAAGCTTTACTTAGCCAAACCACGGGCGTAGCTTTTATACGTCGCGGATTGCTTGAGATGCTTTTTATGCTGCTATCGCAGCCAGCTTTGCTCCAAGGAAACCGCAGTTTTCGCGATAGAGAAGCGGTCAAAGATGGGGTGAATTGGGCATTCAAAAGTCCAAGTTATTTCTAGTCGGTCCCTACGCACAGCCACGGCCTTTGCCTCCGTCTCTCGAACGTTTCTATAGAGAGTGCCTCTCTCGCGTCCCGCAAGGATGTGTTCATCGCCTACGACCCGCGTTTCCCCAGGCGCCTTGCCCCGCGGCCACAGCTTGAAGACTTCACTCGGTGTGGCGGCGTGCAGGTCTTGCGAGGATGATGAGATGTGGAGGATTCTCAACAGCCCAAACGCTATCATGTCACCGTCGATTTTCCCGAACATGCCCGACAGGCGTTGGTCGACGATCCGGGGTGGCCCGCCCTGGTCGAAGGCTTTAAGGGCCGGTCCCGGGAAAATCGTTCCACCCTGCTCTTTGCTGAGGCGCTTGCCACGCTGGCCGGTCCGGTGAGCCAACTGCAGTTCACCTGCTATGATGACAATGATCTTTCGACCGCCATCACTCACGTCAATTCCATCCGCTGTGTGAAGATAGAGACCACTGTCATCAATGCTGCGGCGGAGGGACAGGACAAGGTCTTCACCACCTCCGCTTACCTGCGTAGCAACGGCCTCGCAGGGACTCTGCGTGAACTCGCCCAGAATATATAGGGATCGGCAAGAAATAACTTGGACAATTTGGAGTTCAAGTGTGCCCTATATTTGGTCGCGCCCGATTGAGCGAAACCACAGGCGTAGCTGTTCTACTGCGAGGATTTTGCGATTGAGAAGCGATCAAAGATGGGGTGCAATTGGGCATTCAAAAGTCCAAGTTATTTCTTGCTGATCCCATAGGACGTGCCCCATGCGGACGAGGTCTATTCCCTCCTTGATAAGGACCAGGCGTTTTGGGAAAAACCAAGAGCGCTGTTTATAATCGCTACCCTCTGTCAATAAAGGTGATAAAAGAGCCAATCTTAGAATTCACCAGGGGGGTTTGATGGAAATGAGACAGCATAGATACGCGGGGACCACTCTGGTAGAACTGGTGGTGGCCATTGCCATGCTGACCGTGCTGATGGGAGCCGTCATACCTGTGATTACGCACACCCGCAGGTCTTGGGACACCTGGAAAAACAATTCCGAGATCGTGCAAAACGGACGTGTGCTGATAGACCACATGCGCCGCCACCTGGCGACCGCCCAAAAAATCACGGCCGTCAGCGCCTCCTCGGATACGGAAGGGTACATTGAATTCTCTGATGCCAATTCTGTTGTCTACCGATATGGCGTGCCCACAGGGAATCAGGTCGAGTTCGGGCCGGTAGGGAGCCTTGCGGATCTGGCGGGGCCGGTGAGTCTATTTCGCTTCACCTGCTTTGACATCAATGACTTTACCAACCCCACGGTCGATGTCGATACGATCAGATTGGTCCAGGTTGAGGCCGTCTTCACCGATGCCGCTGTGGGAACTCAGGACAAGACCTTCACAACCTCTGTATTTCTGTATTGCAACGACGAAAAGTTCACGCAAGGGACACCTTTCGAGTTCGACACCGTAAAGGGCAAACGTCCGGCTCTCAGCCAGATAGACAGTACACACTATCTGTGTGCCTACAAGGGCGATGGCGATGATGGCTGGGCGACTGTCCTGGCCGTTGACACGGCTACCTTGGCGATCACCCAGGCGTCATCCATTGAATTTGATACCATCAAGGGTAAAGAGCCATCATTGACACAAATGGATGGTACCCACTATCTGTGTACCTACCAGGGGGATGGCGATCATGGTAAGGCGCTTATCCTGACCATCGACCTGGCGACTTGGAATATCACCAAGAGTACCCCCTTCGAATTTGATGCCGACAGGGGCAAGGCCCCCGCAGTGGCTAAGATAGACACGGCACACTATCTGTGTGCCTACCAGGGCAAAGATGATGATGGCTGGGTCGTTGTGCTCAGTACGGACGGTCTGGTAGCCCACTGGAAGTTCGACGAGATATCGGGCACCTCCGCAGCAGACGCGACCGGCAACGGCCATACCGGCACCTTGAATAATATGAGCGGCAGTGAATGGACGACCGGTCAGGTAGACGGGGCCCTGGAATTCGACGGGTCCGATGACTATGTGTCGGTTTCTTCCGTGGCAGTGCCCACCACGGCGTTCAGCTTTGCCCTTTGGTTCAAACCCGATTCCAACTGGTCGTCCGGGTCTGGCGAACAACGCTTCGTCGATTGGACGGGGTCATCACCCAGTCGGCCTTACTGGACCTTTAGTGAGGATGGTGACGGAAAAATAGGTTTGCACGTCAAAATTGACGGTACCAGCTACGACGATATTAAAACCCAAACGACCTCGTGGACCTCGGGCACCTGGTATCACCTGGCTGTCACCTGGAATGGGACCGATTTTAAAGTCTATGTGAACGGCACTCAGGAGGGACCCGATGTGACCCACTCCGGATCGCATATGTCCAATACCGGACTCCACATCGGCCAGAATGCCTCCAGCAGCGACCGTTTTGATGGACAGCTGGACGATCTCCGAATCTATAGCTACGCACTCAGTCCGTCCGAGGTCACGGCCCTGACCCAGGTACTCAGCTTTGAAGAGTTCACCGAGGCCAAGGCAGGCACCGATACCACCTCAATCACCATCGATACGCCCGCGAGCACGAGCAGCGGAGACCTGCTGATCACTGCCGTGGCCACAGACGGGGATACGGATGTCTCTCTGGCATCCCCGGCGGGCGAAGGTTGGACCGAGATCAACACCAACAGTGCCAACAGTGCAGTGACCCTGGGCACCTGGTGGAAAATTGCAGGGGCTTCGGAATCTTCTACGCATCAATTTACCTGGTCCGGTTCCGAGCAGGCCTATGCCTGGATGATGCGCTTCACGGGGCACGATGCGAGCGATCCCATCAACGCCTACGCCGCAAACTACGGCACCAGCAGCACGCCCACCAGTCCGGCAGTCACATCTACAGTGGACAACGCCCTGATTCTGCGTTTAGGGGGTTTCGACGACCCCGACATCACCGTAGACGCACCCGGTCTATCCGGTCACACGGCCATCACCATGGACTCCAGTGTTTTCCCCAAAATTGAGAGCACGACCCTCTCCAAGGAGACGGTCGGGTCAGCAAACTTTGCTGTGAGCATGCCGTCAACTCGTCCTGATGGGGACCTCTACCTGGCGCAGATCAGCCAGGAAGGCGGCGCGCTCATCGACAGCATTCCCAGCGGCTGGACAGAGATCACGGACAGCGAGAATCCCGGCGGCGTTCGCTTTGCTTCTTACTGGAAAATCGGCAGTTCAGAACCTGCGACATACACATGGAGTGGTGACCCGTCGAAGAAGTGGCTTGGCGCCATTCATCGGATCAGCGGCATCAACAAAAGCAGTCCGATCAACGTTTCAGGTGACAGCACCGGTGAGAGTTCCAGTCCCGCCGCACCTTCGGTCACCGCAGCCGTTGACAATTGCCTCATACTCCGTATGTACGGTGCAGAGGGCGACGAACAGGCAGCGACCTATTGGCCGACCGAGACGACCCCGATATTCCAGGACGACACCGTTGGCGATGTGGTCAGTGCGGCGGCCCATGAAACCCAGGTCACATCGGGCAGTACGGGCTCGGCCGCCTTCTCGATGACGGGCAGTAAGAAGTGGATCGCTGCAACCATTGCCATAGCTCCGCCCGCGAGCAGCGGTCCGGTCTCAGGCGCTGCCGGCTATGTTAGACAGAGTAGCAGCGGCAGCAGTGGGACCAGCGACTTCTCTCTGACGGCTTCTGAGGAGGCGCGCATGGTGACCATCGCCATCGCCCCGGCTTCCCAGGGCCCGGCCCCTTCCGCGATTTCTAGGCATACACCCTATGAATTCGATACCGTTAAAGGCAAGCACTGTAAATTGGTCCGGATAGACGACACGCACTATCTCTGTATTTATACAGGCGATGGTGATGACGGCTGGGCAGTCATCCTGATTGTTGATCCGCTTACCTGGGTCGTGACCAAGGGAACACCCTTGGAATATGACACGATCAAGGGCAAAGAGGCCAGTTTGGCGCAGATAGACAGCACGCATTTCATGTGCGTGTACCAAGGCAATGAGAAGGATTGGGCCTATGCGACTGTCCTAAGCGTCAACACGGTGAGCAACACGGTGGTCCAGGAGTCCGTGTATCTCGTTGAGAACGAAAGTGAAGCGACTACGGGAAAGAAACCAGCAGTCGTCGGGATAAACGGCAACCGTTTTTTGCTTGCCTATGAAGGCAAGGATCAAGATGGTTACGCCGTCGTCCTCACCGTAGACTCTGATACCTGGGAAGTCTCTATAGCAACGCCCCTCGAATTTGATACGGTAAAGGGTAAGGAAGCTGAGCTAGTAAAGATAGACAACGACCATTATCTCTGTGCCTATGCAGGGGATGGTGGCGATGGGTGGGCCGTGATCTTGCAGCCGGGCACGCAAGAAATATTGCCATGAAAGGACAGACACTGAAGCCCAAGGAGAATCTCACAAGGTCGCCTCTTCTGCGGCCTGGTGGCTGTGATGTCCTCGCCGACCATCTCAACTCAAAGTCGACAGTGCCCAGCGGTCCATAGTGGACCGAATACCTGCCGCACGCGGCGGGACGTACTTCGCCCAGTGCACCGCAGATGATGATGTTGTCCGAGCGAATCGTATAGCCCTGATCCACGAGTTGATTGATCAACACCATCAGATTTCCCCATTGGCCACCTTTGACGATACCTCCGCTTGTCTGGTGCATCACTGAACTCTCTTTTTTCAGCGTGATTCGCACCTCACCGGGATTCACATTATCCGAGCTCGTCCGTCGCCTGCCAACGATATAGCGAGCGGAACCTACGTTGGCGGCGAGCGCATCGACCGCATCCCAAAGAACGCGGGACTGTCCTGCGAGAGGATCACCACACCCG
>JADFMM010000208.1 GCA_022563885.1 Planctomycetota bacterium
CTTTCCCAGAAAGCATCTGTCTCTTACTAGTGCCATCGCTATAATGATGGAACATTATGACTCTAGGGGACAACTGAGAGTGGCATTTCTGGGACTCGATATCGCTATATGGACCGTATTGGTCGTTAAGGGGGGTAGTCGGTTAGCTCCTCTTGCTCTGTAATGCTACGTCTGAGGCATCCATAGTGAAAAGGCGGGTCAGCGACCGCTGGCATCGTCTCCTGGCCTATTGCTGGAGCTGACATCACTCACGGCTATGGACGGTCAGGTTTCAAGCAAACTGCGAAGAGGAGGTTCTAACCGACTACCCCCCTTTTAGGTGATTGTTCCACGTGGAACACTCAACTCGTAACATAACCCGTAATTGAGTTGTTCCACGTGGAACAACTCACTACGAATGCCCGATTCTCTCGAGCTGGACGAAACTGTGGATTTTTATCCCTGATTATGTATGATGGATAGACTGCAGAGCAGGCGAAAAAAAGGGCATCAAGCAAGGAGTGCGCCATGACCGAAAAGATTTCTGCGAAACCGCGACATCTGGGAAGGGGACTAGAAGCCTTAATGGGTCCTATGACAAGCCCGTCGGGATCATTTACCCTTGCAAGCGACGGTCATCAAGATGGCTCCGCTCAATCCGGGGACAACCAGATACGGAGCACTGCTTTTGAGGTTCCACTAGAGTCGATATCGCCAAACCCGCACCAGGCACGAACAACCTGGAACGAAGAGAAACTGAGCGAGCTGGCCCAATCCATCGACGCGAACGGTCTTGTTCAACCGATTGTGTTGCGAAAGACCCCGACGGGCTATCAACTTATAGCGGGCGAGCGACGGTTTCGTGCTTACCAAAAACTAGGCAAAAGAACGATCCCCGCATTGGTACGAGAAGCGACCGAGGAGCAGATGTTCGAACTCTCCCTGGTGGAGAACATCCATCGATCTGATCTGAATCCAGTCGAAAGGGCGAAGGCTTACAGGAGCTACATCAGCCAGTTTGAGCTGACACAGACGGAGGCCGCCAATCGACTCGGAGAAGATCGTTCAGTTTTATCTAACCTTTTGCGAATACTAGAGTTACCAATAGATCTACAGCAACTTTTGGCCGGGGGACAGTTAAGCATGGGACATGCGAAAGCGATCCTGGCACTGCCAACAGAGCAACTGAGAAGAAGGTTGGCCAACCGCGCGTTGGCAGGGCGCTTGAGCGTCCGAGATGTCGAATCGATGGTGAGGGCGACACTCGAGGGAGAGACCTCGCCGGCAGCGACGCCACCACCCCAAGCTCCCCACATTCAAGAATTGGAGGCGAAGCTATCGAGTCATCTGGGGACACGGGTAAGCATCAAGACCCGGAAGGGGGGACACCGGGGAAAATTGGTGATCGAATTCCAATCGCTTGACGAATTTGATCATTTGTTGGAAATGATGGGTGTGCAGTCCCAACAGGAACTGTAAAATGTATCAACAAATATCGTGGACGAGTTGAAAGGGCCCTGACGATGAGAATAATTGGTTTCGCCATAGCACTAGTCTGTCTGTTTGCTCCTTGCGCATTGGGCCAACCTAATTCGCCACCTCTCGATCCATACGGCGAGTCGGTGCCCGATTCTCCGGCGGCGGAGCTGGCGCAGGACGGCCAGTCGGCCGTCGATGCCATCCTGGCAGACCCGTCTGCCGCACAGCAGGATTTGGAAAAATACGGTGACCTAAAAGAGACCGTTCTCAGCATTGGAAAGGCGGCCTCGAGCGAGCGGAGCGCGTGGCTCTCCCGCCAAGTGACCAGCCGCGCACGCCTGGTGAAGGCGCTGCAGAAACAGCTCACTATGGAGCTATCGGCCATGAGTGCGACCGCAAAAGCCGAGGAGGCGGTCGACACGGTCGCAAGCATCGAGGCCTTTTCGGAACGCTTCGACCGCAAGATGGAGTATACGGCCACCAGGACTCGACAACAGAGAGCAGATGCCGCAAGGGCAAGCAGGGCGAGCAGGGGACAGGAGGGGACAGGGCCAGCCAATGCTCGTCGTTCATCGCGTTCACGGTCAAGAGCTGCGCCAGGGCCGCAGGGGCCTGGCATCGCTCCGCCACCCGAGAAAACCCCCGACGACCTCGAATTCGAGAATGATGTGACCCAATGGCTGCAAGCCGGCGCCGTTGACAATGGCGAACTCTGCCTCGCCGAGAACCAGAAAATACTTAGCGAATATGGCCTCATCTTTAGAAAGGCAGAGGAAGAACAGGCGGAAAAATCAAAGGTCTTGGTGGCTTCCCTGATTCTGATGAGGAACGAGAGAGTGCTGAGTGTCCAGGCGGCCCTCGAAAAACGGCGTGCGCGGGCAGCCCAAAATTCTTTCACGGTGGATGACGGTACGGGAACACGTGGACGACGCTCGGCACGACGCCCTAGCCGGTATTAGGGGGTGAAGTTCGGATAGTTGAATCATTTGCGGCAGTAGTCGATGAGCCGCGCAATTTCGCTTCGCAATTGGCTCCGCGGGACAATCATGTCTACGAAGCCGTGCTCCAACAGAAATTCCGAGGTCTGAAAGCTCTCCGGCAATTCCACACGGATTGTCTCGGCAATGGTCCGCCGTCCGGCAAACGCAATCATGGCCTCGGGCTCCGCAAGGGTCACATCGCCGAGCATGCCAAAGCTTGCGGTCACACCTCCCGCCGTCGGGTGGGTCAAGACCGTGATAAACAGGCCCCCGAGATCGGAAAAGCGGGCCAATGCTGCGGCAGTCTTGGCCATCTGTCCCAAGGAGACCACCCCCTCATGCATCCTGGCGCCCCCTGACGCACAGACCGCCACCAAGGGCAGGCTGGCTTCCACGGCCAAATCGACGGTGGCACAAAATTTCTCGCCGACCACGGCGCCCATGGATCCCATCAGGAAATTAGGTTCCATCACGGTGAGGGCCACGCCACGCCCCTTGACAAACGCCCTACCTGCCCGCAGGGCCTCCAGCTGCCCCGATGCCTTTACGTCCGCCTCCGCCCGCTTCTTGTACGTTGTCCCCCGAAATGCAAAAGAGAGCGGATCGCTTGAACGCAGATCCGGCAATATCTCCTGGAAAGACCCCTCATCGACCAGCGTACTAATCCGGACATCCGAATCGCAACGAAAATGATGGTTGCACTCCGGGCAAACATTTAAGTTGTTACGCACAGTGCTCTTATAGAGCATTCGCTCACATTTGCCGCAGCGCATCCACAGCCCGTCCGGCATCTCCTTGCGGGGCTTCAGGGAGTAACCATTCCACTTGGATTTCGCTGTCTTGGACTCTATCTTTGCAGGCATGCTGGGTGTTCTTGTCGCTACGCCTAGGCAAGCATGATTGTTGTAAACATCTCAACTATATAAGAACCAGGGGTCACTTTCCAGCGAAATCAGCCGGCAGCATTTTGAATCGCCGCAATGGCAGCGGCGCGATCGCTCTTGCCAAAGATGGCGCTCCCGGCAACCAAGGTGTCTACCCCCTGCGCGGTTGCCAGAGGGGCCGTGGTCTCGTCGATGCCTCCGTCTACCTGAATCCGCTTTTCAGGACCGACCATGCTCCGGACTGCGGCCGCCTTCTCCAGTGTTTCCGGGATAAGTGCCTGCCCGCCGAAGCCGGGTTGGACCGTCATCACCAAGATCATCTCGCAGTCCTGCACCCAGGCCTTAAGCGCCGAGGCCGCCGTATCAGGCCTAATCGAGACGCCCGCCGTCAAACCGGCCTCGTGAATCATGGCGATCAGATCCCCGGGACAATCGGTCGCTTCCACGTGAAAGGTGATGTGATCCGCGCCGGCGCTGACAAAGTCGGGAATGTAGCGCTGCGGGTCTGATATCATCAGATGGCAGTCCAACACTAAATCGGTGCAGGTTCGGATGCTGGCCACCACGGGAGGTCCAATGGTGATGTTGGAAACAAAATGGCCGTCCATGATGTCTAGATGGACGATGCTCAGGCCCGCGGCTTCGACGACATTGATCTCCTCCGCGAGTCTCGCGAAATTGGCACTCAGAATAGAGGGTGCGATCTGAATGGAACCCGCTTCAGGTAGCCGCACGAGGTCACTCCTTTTCATCCAAGATGTCGAGACATTTGAAGCGTTTCCCTTCGAGCAGCTCGAGGGAAGCGCCTCCCCCAGTCGAGATATGGCTTACTTGGTCGGCCAGTCCCATCTGCTTGAGGGCGCTCGCGCTGTCGCCGCCCCCCACGATGGTCCGCGCGCCTCTGGCCGTCGCTCGGGCCACGGCCTGGGCCACCGCCTTAGTCCCCGCGTCGAAGGGCTCAAGCTCGAACACGCCCATCGGTCCATTCCACAAGATCGTCCTGGCGGCTTGCAATTTTTCGGCGAACAGAACTCTACTTTCAGGACCGATATCGAGGCCTTCCCAGCCCGCATCGAAGTGGCCGGACACGACACGATGTTCGGCATGCGCCTTGAAATCCTGCGCGATGACCGTGTCCACCGGCAGCAGCACTTCACACCCGGCTTCCCTGGCCTTTTCAAGTAGTCCGTTGGCCTGTCCAACGAACGCTTCTTCACAGAGACTCTTACCGATGGAACGGCCCTGGGCCTTGAAGAAGGTGTAGGCCATGCCCCCTCCGATGATAATCGCGTCCACTTTGTCCAGCAGGTTTTCGATCACTCGAATCTTACCGGACACCTTGGCGCCCCCGAGGATCGCGACAAAGGGTCTTTCAGGATTGGCCATGATCTCCGAGAGAAACTTGATCTCTTTCTCTAGCAGCAATCCGGCGACACGCGGCTTACCCGCCATCATCTGCGGAACCGTGAACATCGAGGCGTTGTCGCGGTGGGCCGTGCCGAAGGCCTCGCAGACATACCCGTCGGCCAGCGCTGCGATGTCCCGGGCGAATGCGTCCTTGGCGCGCCGAAGTTGGTCGTCGTGGGCGGCGTCGCTGTCTTTGATGGTCTCCTGAGGATGAAAACGGAGGTTCTCCAGCAGCAGGACATCACCTGTCTGCAGTGCCGACGTCTTCTCGCGGACGTCCGGGCCGACACAGTCCGACGCGAAGACTACTTCCTGGCCCAGAAGATCAGACAGCCTCCGGGCCACGGGGGTCAGTGACATGGCCACGTTGCGCGCGCCCTTGGGCCTGCCCAAATGACTCATCAGGATGAGGCTTGCCCCGCCCTTCAGGACGGTCCTGATGGAAGGCAGCGCCTTGAGAATGCGGTCGTCACTGGTGATCGCACCCGTTTCGTCCAGAGGCACATTGAAGTCGCAGCGCATCAAGATCTTCATGCCGGTGACATCAATGTCAGCAACTGTCATCTTGGCCATCGAAAAATACCTACTCAGGGAATGTTGCCGGCGCGCTACAGTTTGGCGAGCTTCTCCATGATATCGACGGTCCGATTGGAATAACCCCACTCGTTGTCATACCAGCTAACGACCTTCACCGTCTTGCCCTGGACCATGGTAAGGAGGGAATCGAAAATACTGGAGGCAGGATTGCCGATGACGTCACTACTGACAATGGGCTCGTCGCAGTATTCCAGGATACCCTTGAGACCCCCTTCGGCGGCCGCCTTGATGGCGGCGTTCACCTCTTCTACGCTCGCCTCTTTCTTGAGGTCCGCCACCAGATCGACGCAGCTACCTGTGATGACGGGCACGCGTAAGGCATAACCATCGAGCTTGCCGTTGAGTTCGGGGATCACCTTGCCAACGGCCTTGGCAGCTCCGGTGGTGGTCGGAATGATGTTCTGGGCAGCGGCACGGGCCCGTCGCATGTCGGTGTGAATCTGATCGCAGACATTCTGGTCGTTGGTGTAGCCATGTATGGTCACCATCAACCCCTTCTCGATGCCGAACGCGTCGTGTAGCGCCTTGACCAGCGGCGCCAGACAGTTCGTCGTGCAACTGGCATTGGAGATAGATTGGGTTGCGGCGCTGATGGTGTCGTCGTTCACGCCCAGCACGACCGTCGCATCGATCTCGTCCTTGGCCGGCACAGTCAGGATCACATGCTTGGCGCCCGCCTTGATGTGGTCGCCATACCCACCGCGGTCGCTCTCCTTAGAAGTGAATATACCCGTCGATTCGACCACGATGCTCACGCCCAACGCCTGCCACGGAAGCTCGGCGGGATTGCGAATAGCCGCCACCTTGATGGTACTGCCGTTGATCACCAGCCCATCGGCCGTGGCCTCAATAGACCCCTTAAACCGCCCCATGACCGTGTCATATTTGAAAAGGTGCGCGAGGTCCTTGGGACTGGCCAGATCGTTGATGGCAACGAGTTCGATTTCGCCCTTTCGCTCAAACAAAACCCTTGCCACCGCCCTGCCAATGCGGCCAAACCCATTGATCGCAACCTTTGTTGACATATCTATCTCCTTTTCTTGAGAGAGTGAGTGTTTGTGTCGCTGTGCCGTCTGCCCCACCCATAGCAGCACCGAGGAGTACAAATAAGACAGGCACTGTAGGGGTCTGGGTGACCGGTGTCAAGGTTTCTTTAGATGGGGAGGTCGCTGAAAAGAAACATTTCCCACCTGTTATTTAGGCTTTTCCAGTGACGCATAGACCTCATTCTGCGGATCGGCGTCGTGATCGCAACCGAAACGGTGAATTGGCGCGACAGGTTACGAACACGACCACCAAGGAAGGTTGGCAGACAGATACTTATCGAGAATGATTTTGAAGCACGCCCGGCTTTTCAGTATTCCCAGGAGCACTCATGCCCTAGAATAAGGCCTGCGGCCTCTACTGCGGCAGCCCGTGGGCCAGGAATGAACGGAAAAAGGAGCGAACGATGAAAAGGCAAATTAGAACCCTCTTGCTGGTGTTCACGGTGACGACGGCGTCCCTCGCCGTCGAACTGGAACCTCTTCCGAGTGACCCCTATTTTGCCCCCTTCCAGCCTATCAAGAGCCTGGCCCGGCCCGGTCGGGTCATCCAGCACGGCGATCGGCTGGCGATTTGTGGTGATTCCATCACCGAGCAGAAGATGTACTCGCGGATCATGGAGACCTATCTGACGGTCTGTGTGCCGCAACTCAAGATCACCGTCCGGCAATACGGCTGGAGTGGTGAACGCGCCCCGGGATTCCAACGACGCATGACCAACGACGTGCTTCGTTTCAAACCCACCCTGGCAACGACCTGCTATGGGATGAATGACCACCGGTATCGCAGCTATACCGAAGAGATCGGCAACACCTACCGAGACAGCGCCAGAGCGACTATCCAAGCCTTTAAAGCGCAAGGGGTGCGTGTTATTCAAGGCTCTGCCGGCCCAGTCGGCAAGATGCCCAGTTGGGTCAAGGCCGCTCAGGGGACGGTTCAAGATCTCAATCTGGGCCTGCTCGAACTGCGTAACATCGATGTCCTCCTGGCCCAAGAGGAACAGGTGGCATTCGCCGACTGCTTCCTGCCCATGCTCAAGCAGGGATACTACGCCCAGAGGCTGTTCGGACCCGATTACATGATCAGCGGCAGGGACGGAGTCCACCCCGGCTGGGCCGGCCACCTCGTCATGGCCTACGCCTTTCTCACGGCCATGGGATTGGATGGGCACATCGGCACGATCGCCTTGGATCTGGGGAGCGGGCAGATAGAGGTTTCGGACGGTCACAAGTTGATCGCCCAGGAGGGCAATCGCATCGAGGTCCTCAGCAGCATCTATCCCTTCTGCGCCACCGGTCCCGTCGATGACGACGACAGCATCCGCTCCGGCATGTCGCTGGTCCCCTTCAACGAAGGACTGAATCGCTTCACACTGGTCATCACGAATCTGGCCACCGGCCTCTATGAAATCCAGTGGGGTCCCACCAAGAAGGTCTACAGCGCCGAAGTCCTGGCTAAGGGCGTCAATCTCGCCGCCGACTATGTCGTCAACCCCTTCAGTGAGGCATTCAAACGAGTGGACGAGGCCGTGGCGGCCAAGCAGGCCTACGAGACCCGCCAGATCAAGACGCTCTTCCACGGACCCGAGGGAAAGGCCGACATGGAGACCACCGCGGCCCTGACGGAGAAGACACGGGCGCCGCTGGTTGCCGCCATCCGCGCGGCCTTTACGCCGGTGCGTCACACGATCACGATCTCACCGGTGAAGTAATGATAGTAATCGGTAATCAGGGGTCGTTCCATATCAGTCAGTAATCGGTTGCGGTACCGACGGATTGCTTGATCACAAACAACGGGCGTTGACAATTGCGATTATCCGGTATAATGCGTTCATGAGTAACAAACCCCTGAAAACCCTAGAGCATCGTATCGAGCGAGATTTTCTCGATCATGTCCGCAAACCGGGCCGCTACATTGGCGGGGAAGTCAATCAGATCAAGAAAGACCTGGCGGCCTGTGACTACAGGGTCGCCCTCTGCTTCCCGGATGCCTATGAGGTGGGCATGTCCAATTCGGGCTTGCCCATCATCTACCATATGCTTAACAGTCTGGACGGTGTGGCGGCGGAACGGGTCTTCCCGCCCTGGATAGACGCCGAGAAGGTGATGCGGGAGAATCGACTACCGCTCTATACGCTGGAATCCAAGGTGGCCGTGCGTGACTTCGACCTGCTGGGTTTCAGTCTGGCCTCAGAACTCTGCTTCACCAATACCCTCACCGTTCTCGATCTGGCCGGGCTGGCGCTGCGGAGCGAGGATCGTACCGAGTCCGATCCCCTGGTCTTTGCCGGGGGGGGCATGGCAAACTCCTGCGAACCCATCGCGCCGTTTATCGATCTCTTCGTCCTGGGCGACGGCGAAGACGCGGTCCTCGAGCTGATCGAACTCCTGCGGGAGGGCAAGCGGAACGGCACGTCCCGGAATGACTTGCTGTTGGAGGCCGTCCGCAAGTTTGAGTGGGCCTATTGCCCCAAGTTCGTCGAGTTCGAGTACGACGGCCTTCACATCCGTTCCGTGGAATCAACAGAGGAGGGCGTCGACGTCCGGCGCAGCAATGCTGCCGTGGCCGATTTTGAGAACGCGCCGATTCCGGCACCGATCATTCCCAACATCGAGGCCGTCCATGAACGGGTGGCCGTCGAGATCATGCGCGGCTGTCCCTGGCGCTGCCGCTTCTGTCAGGTGAGCTTCCTGAAGCGGCCGATCCGCATCCGCAGCGTGGACAAGATTGTCGAGTTGGCCAAGGCCAGCTATGAGGCCACCGGATTCGATACCGTAACGTTGCTCAGCCTCTCCAGCGCGGAGTATCCCCATCTGGAGGAGCTGGTGACTCGCCTCAAGGAACACTTTGAACCCAAATACGTGGGACTCTCGGTACCGAGTCTACGCGTAGACAGGCAACTGCGCCTCCTGCCCAAGCTGATCACCTCGGTGCGCAAGGGTGGCCTGACCATGGCCGTCGAGGCCTCCAGCGAGCGACTTCGCAAGATCATCCAGAAACCCCTGAGTGACGAAGATCTCTTTGCCGCGGTGGAGGCTGCATACGAAGCGGGCTGGCAACGCGTCAAACTCTACTTCATCGCCGGCATACCCGGCGAGACCGAGGAGGAGATCAGGCAGATGGTCGATCTGGCCCACGAACTCTCCCAGTTGGGCAAGCGGGTGCGGGGCAAGCCGGCCGAGATCAACGCGGCCGTCAGTTGGCTGGTTCCCAAGGCCCACACGCCCTTCAGTTGGTTTGGCCAGGAGCGACGCGAGTACTTTGAAAACATCAGGCGGATCGTCTTCGATCAGAAGGACAAGTATCCCGGTCGGGCCTTGACCTTCAAGTTTCACAACATCGGCGAGTCGATCGTGGAGTCCGCCGTGGGTCGGGGTGACCGCCGCATGGCCGATGTCATCGAGTCCGCCTGGCGGGCGGGGGCACGTTTCGATTCATGGGATGAAACCTTCGACTTAGACATCTGGAAGCAGGCCTTCGCCCAGCATGGCCTCGACCTGGAAGAGATGGCCGCGCGCACCTTCGATCCCGAAGAGATTCTTCCCTGGGAGCATCTCGGAGGGCCCGACAAGGAGTACCTGCTGAAGTCTTATCACCGGGCGCACGAGACCATCGCGGCCGTCTAGAAATCTTCCCGAAGACTTCTATTAAGGGACCGGCGACACACCGGATGAGGGGTTAGGCGTCGCATTTAAGCATCTTCTTGACCAATCGTTGAATCACTTTATTCTTCTTATCTTTTACGGCGTTCATACAGCGGGGTATGTTGGCAGGATGTCCACACTGTATGTGCTCTGAAAGCCAATCATTGGTAACGGTTGTTTTACTGCGAATATACCAGGCGAGGACCATTTTCTCGGGAGCGCCCTTTGCTAAGGACGCCAGAGACGTCTCTGTCAGATCGATCTGCTTCAAGCCCGCCGAGAGTAAGCGCTGAGCCTCTCGCTCATTGTGCATGCGGATCTCTGGACCGCTAAAGCTTGAACGCTTGTATTCAGATCTGAGGACGTCTAACTTATCAAGCAAGGCGTCTCGAAATGTATTACCGCCAAGGTACCAACCCCGCCGAATGCCAGACCAGTCAGGATCCAATAGGTGGGGGTTCCTGCTGCGGACTATATCAGCGACACGCTGTTGCAGGTATTGACGGTACCCTATACGACCCTTGCGGTCGTCCGCCATCCCATGGCAACTGAGCACTCTATCAGCATAAAGCCACGCAGGGCGTTTGGAGGCTCTTAAATAATGTGGATAGCTGCTCCAACCAAAATCACTGAGTCGACCTTCCAGCAGATCAAACAATTGGGCTCGAGCTGGATTCAGATGGATATAGGTACTGACAATGGGGAAATAATCGTCCGAGTCATTGTCTATCAATAGCGCCTTGTAGCGTCCTTGAAACAGATGCCCGCACTGTCGGTAGCGTGCATTGAAGCGCTGCGTGTACGTTCCTTGAAGCCACTTCATGCCAACCACCAGATTGGGCTCCGGCGTTTCCAGCAGCAGATGGTAGTGGTTACCCATGAGC
>JADFMM010000460.1 GCA_022563885.1 Planctomycetota bacterium
CGTTGGGCAGATCTCCCCGGATAAGAGCGTGAACTTTCACTACACAACCCCAGCATTTACCGTAGCTCCCGAACTCAGGGCTTCGTTATGTTCCTCGGCCTTATATGCTGTTTCTGTCCGTGGGCTCATAGCTTCGGAGTCTCGCTACGCTCGGCCCCTGAGGCAAGCGTTCTGTGTCAAAACACCCTCTTGCAGCATACCGCTATCAGCAATATAATAGCAATATGAATGGAATGACGTTCTCGTGGGATGATCGCAAGGAACGGGAAAACCTGCGTAAGCATGGTGTCTCCTTTGATGAAGCGACAACTGTTTTTGCCGACGAGAAGGCCCGTTTGAAGCACGATCCCGACCACCCTAGCGGTGAAGATCGTTTCATCTTGCTTGGGTTTAGTGCAAAGCTTCGCGTCCTTGTTGTTGTTCATGCCTACCGTCAAGACGAAAAAGAAATCCGGCTTATTTCGGCACGTAAAGCGACTCGAAACGAGCGTAGACAGTACGGACAATTATTATGAGAAAAGAATACGACTTCTCTGATTCTGTTCGGAATCCTTATGCCAAGCATCTTAAGAAGCAGGTAACCCTGCGTCTTAATATAGATGCTATCAGTTACTTTAAGGCATTGGCTACTGAAACGGGGATTCCCTACCAGAACCTGATCAACCTCTACCTCACGGAATGTGCTCACTCGGGGAAAAAGCTTGCACTTAAGTGGATTTCCTAGGAGCCTGTCGGAGAATTTCGTCGTCGGCCCGAGAGCGAGCAATTTTTTCGCCTGGCAAAGACGGCGAAGCAGGCGATGTTGGTTTTATCGTCGATGCAGCCGGATGCAGCCAGGCGGAAAAAGGGCCGCTCGAAGCCAGATCGAGTTTTCCGACACAGCCTAGAACAACACTGGGGGCGGCCATGGGTCTCGTCATTATCTTGAGCCTGATGAGTCCATTCATCGCGGCAGTGTCGGGCGAGGTAGCCGGCAGCAGAGTCCTGGCCGAACGACTGATCGATCTGGCCGGCATGGATCGAGGCCTCTGCGCCGTCCTGGGTGCGGATGGCGATCTGGCCCTTCAGATCGTGAAACGCAGCAATCTCCTGGTGCATCTGCGCGACTCTGAGAGGTCGGTCGTCAACGCTCAGCGGCGTTTGGCCGAAGAAGCGGGCATCGGGATCAATCGGCTGGTGATCGAGCAAGGCCCCCTGACGAGGCTTCCCTATGCGGACAACATGGTCGATGTGATCATCACGACGCGCATGCAGGGTGACACGATGACGCAGCCACCCCTCTCGGAGGTCCTCCGGGTGTTGCGACCCGACGGAATCGCCGTCATCGGCGCGGCAGAAGAGGGTGGCACACAAATGCTCCGTCGGTGGGCACGGGGAGGGAACGTCGGCGAAGTCAAAATATGGCAGGATGATCATGGCTCATGGCTGCGCTTCGCCAAGCCTGCGATGGAGGGCATTGACGAATGGACACACTGGGAACATCGTCCGGACAACAATCCCCTTTCCACCGACGAGGCCATCAAGGCGCCCTACCTCACGCAGTTCCTGGCGGAACCCTATTACATCGCCATGCCGGCCATTACCACGGCGGCGGGAGGCCGAACTTTCCTGGCCACGGGACACATCGCTCACCATCAACGTGAATGGGAGATGATCAACAAGCTGATTGCCCGCAATGGGTACAACGGTATCGTCTTATGGGAGCGTGACCTGGCGGACGGATCTCTCGCCCATCAGTCTGCCTTCATCGCCACTGCGGAGATCTTCTATTTGATGGAAGGGGACCGTTGCCTGCTGCTCGATGCTCAAACCGGCCAGGAGAAGGGCAGCATTCAGATCCCCGGCATGGAGGGCCAATGGAAGTGGATGGCCATGGAGGATGGTGTCCTCTTCGCCATGGCGGGTGACGAAAAGGGCGACGCCAAGGTCATCAAGGGCAATCGCAATTTTGGCGGCTGGAGTTGGGCGGATCTCAGCGCGGGCTACTACCAGAAACCAAGAGTGCCCTGGGGCTTCGGCACGCGCCTCGCCGCGCTAAACCTCGACGGCATGGAGTGCCTATGGTTGCATCAGGAGGACACACCCATCGATTCCCGCGCATTGGCGATGCATAACCAGAAACTCTATCTCTATTGCCCCGGCACCTATCTGCGCGGCCTGGATGCCTGCACCGGTGAAGTCCTGTGGACGAACCGCGATCCCGAGATGCTGCGCCTCATCGAGGAACCGGGAAGGAAACTGGTTTCGACACCCGGCTTCCGCAGCGCCTGTATAGCGGTTGCCACGAATGAGGCGCTCATTATCCAAGGGCAAACTAGAATGAATGTCATCGCCCTATCCACCGAGACCGGCGAGCTACTCTGGCAGAAGCAGAAGATCAGCAACAATCCGAATGTCATCGTCGTGGACGGCCTGGCCATCCTGGGCGTGGGTGGCCGCAGCAGCCATGTCGCGGTCGACCCCGCGACCGGTGAGGTCATTGAGAATCTTAACTTTCGCAAGGCCGCCTGCACCCGACTCACGGGCTGCCCGGACTCCCTATTCGTGCGTGGCGAGGGAACGCTTCGTTACGATCGGGCCAGCAAGAAAGTTTTGGTCGATGGGGCCATTCGTCCGGCGTGCAATGACGGTGTCATTGCCGCCAACGGCATGCTCTATATCGGTCCCTGGTCCTGCGACTGCAATTTGTCGCTGATTGGGGCGATGGCCAAATGCTCGGCGGGCGCATTCAAGTTTGATCACGTGGCCACCGAGGCCGAACGGCTGGAGCTGGGGACAGGCGACCTGTCGATCATCGTCCCACTGGATGTCACCGAGGCGGACTGGCCG
>JADFMM010000023.1 GCA_022563885.1 Planctomycetota bacterium
ATCAGGGTAAAGCCGCTCGTTCTTCTATCGTCATCGCTCCTGTTTTCTGTCATGCTGGCTCCATCGATCAAAAGTCGAGATCAGTATAGCGGCAGTGGTCCCATATTGCAAAGAGGCTGAACACGGAAAAGTAGTGATCAGTAATCAGTGATCAGTCGTCAGTGACCGAGGACCGGGCCAAACTGACCCACCGACCTACGGACCTACGGACCTACCGACTACTGACCACTGATCGACCGGCCAAATCACCCACTCAGTCGCCATGGGGCACGCGCTGGTAGTGTTCTCTGAGCAAATTCACACCAAAATCACGGTCAAAATCGCGCCAGACGGCGTGGGCGTGGTTTGCCTGGTTCTGGGTGTTGTCATATTCGAGCACGAAGGTGGGTCCTTGGACACGATAGTAGTGTCCTTGGCCCCGTTTGAGTCCGCCCGCCCAGGCAAAGTGGATCTGGCGCACTTGGGCCCTGTTGATCCTTGTCAGTTCATCCTCAGCCATTTCGGGCCGCAACCGGTGCACGTACTCTTTGATCAATTCATGGAGTATTTCAACCTGGCGGACATTCATGTCGCCGGCGGAAAGGCCCAGAGGGTGCAGCGGTTTCGCCTCGAAGCCAGGCACGCTAATGACATCGCGAGGGGCCTCGGTGGCAATGAGCGCCTTTTTCTTCTGGTCGGGCGTGAGGGACCCCAGGAGTGCCCGGGCGAAATCCTCCTCTGCGGCGAGCACCCGCAGCCCCTTACGAGGTCCCTGACGCACTTCCGCCGGATTCGTGCCGAAGAAGGAGGGTGTCGACGTGATTTCCTGACCGTCGACCAAGGTGAAATTCAGGCAGAGGTGATGCCCCTCTACCCGCCAAGCCCAAGTCTTGCCGGTCGACGGCGTCCCGAAAACTGAGACGAAATAGAGTGCCGCGTCGCGACGGGGACTGTTGTTCTCCAATTCGTGTAGGACGCGTTCGAGCGACATGATGGTGACCGACTTGCTGAAGCCCGCATGACTGAGCGGACTCTGCAGCAGGGCAAAGGCCAGTTGACGCTGATCGGCCCTCATCTCCTTGAGAGGCAGACCCTTGCGCGACCTGGGGATGAAGTGCCAATTGACTCTCTCCTCGTCGTCAAACTCGAAGGTCGCTTTCTGTCGCTGCTCCTCGTCAAGGGAGGCGAGGAAGGTGTTGGCCGCCTCCGCCATGGCCTCCGGCGGCCTGTGACCCCAGAGCGGAGACGCGAGCGCTTGTATGGCAAAGAGACCCATCAGGCCAAATCGAGTCAGACGGGTCAGGCGAGGGTGGGGGTTCTTCAGAGGCAAAGATTTCATGGCAAGCTCCTACTCAAGTAACATTCAGGCAACACAGGAAAGCAACGGCGTGACAGATTCGTAGCCATCTGTGATAGTGAAGCACGGCATGACCAGGATAGGACACAAATTGGCGGGAGTCAACGGTGGTCGGAAACTCAACAATCAGTATTCGGTAGCGGTGATCGGTTTGGGCCACGCACTGATTACTGATCACTGATTACTATTTTTGGGCCCCTGATGCCGATGCCA
The DNA here is from genome assembly GCA_022563885.1 of Planctomycetota bacterium. GTDB lineage: Bacteria > Planctomycetota > Phycisphaerae > Sedimentisphaerales > Anaerobacaceae > JAIPFM01. The sequence continues at coordinate 1,550 of JADFMM010000023.1, forward strand.
ACGAGGAGCTACTCATCATCCAGGAGCGACCCGGCGGGGACGCTACCCTTGCGATCGTGGACTCGATCGTAGAGGTAGAAGAGCAGATCCGTCGTAGAAATCAGCCCCACACTGTTGTCCTGCCGGCGTATGGGCATGTGCCGAAATCGTCCGATAGAGAACTTGTTGAAGGCCAGTCCGATGGTGGCGGTGTCATTCAGAAGAACGGGGTTGGGTGTCATGATCGCCTCAACGGGGGTTGACTTACGATCCATGGACTTGCGCGCGACCTTCATCACCACATCCCGCTCCGAGACAATACCCACCATCTCATCTTTTTCATCTAATACGAGAATGCAGTTGACATGGTTGTCCTTGAAGGCGCAAATCACCTGTTCGACCGAATCCGTCACGGAAAAGTTCAATGGATTCATGGTACCACGCGATTCCAAGGCATTGCCGATCGGTTCACCCAAGACTTTGAGCAGGGGATACTTGCGGACGCGTCGCTCAGCCTCCGTCAGTTCGGCCATCACCCGCATCTCATCTTCCACACCGTCGGTCTGCGCCGGCGGGGCCGTCACTGCGGCCGGCTTCGGACTGTCCGTCTTCATGCTGATCTGGTTGTTATCGTCGACCTCCCAATAGGAGGGTCCCCGAAGAAGATCTCCCAGACGTCCCCGGCCTCGTTGCTGAATCGTCGATTTGACCTGCTCAATCAGGAGATCGGTATAGGGCACCCGTCCTTCTACGGCCCGGAAAACGCCCACGGGTGTCGGGAAATCGGGATAGTTCATCTGTGTCAACATGTAAGAATACGCGGAATTGGGATCTTGCTGATCGTGGACCAGGAATTGATCCTCGGTCACCGCGTTCTCGCCGATCTTGGCAATCACCGGCGTTGTGCCCTCCATACGGATGCCCATGTTTCGATTCTTGCCATAGATGAGTGGCTTGCCGTGCTCCAGATGGAGCAGACGGTCATCGCGTACCGAACGATCGGTGACGTCGGTCCAGGCCCCGTCGTGGTAGATCACGCAGTTCTGCATGATTTCGACGAAGGCGGTACCTCGATGACGAGCCGCCGCCTTAAACACCTCAGCCATGTGTTTCGGATTCGAATCGAGGGTTCGCGCGACGAAGCTAGCCTCTGCCGACAGCGCGAAACTCAAGGGTTTGATGGGGTGGTCAATGGAGCCATCGGGACTGGTCGGCGTCTTGTGTCCAATATGTGACGTGGGACTGTACTGGCCTTTTGTCAGCCCATAAATCTGGTTGTTGAAGAGCAAGACCTTGATGTCGACATTGCGGCGTAGCAGATGCATGAGATGGTTGGCGCCGATGCTCAACCCATCTCCGTCACCGGTAATGACCCACACGGAGAGATCGGGATTGGCGATCTTGATGCCCATGGCGAAGGTCGGTGCGCGCCCGTGAATGGAGTGGAAACCATAGGTGTTCATGTAGTAGGGGAAACGGCTCGAGCAGCCGATGCCACTGACAATCACGAAGTTTTCCTTGGGGATGCCCAGCGTGGGAAAGACCTTCTGAATGGTACTCAGGATGGCGTAATCCCCGCAGCCCGGGCACCAGCGAACATCCACATCGGGGACATAGTCCTTCGCGGTCTGCGTGGGTTTGGATGGAACGGTTGCAAGCGGCGTCATGGTGTCTGGAACTCCATTGTCATAAAAGGGTCTCAATTCTGTCGACCAGGTCGCGGATCAAGAAAGGTCTGCCGCGCACCCGGGTATAGCTGACGGTGTCAATCAAGTACCGGGATCGAATCATCATGTTCAGTTGTCCCATATTCATCTCGGGCATCAGCACCGTCTTGAATCGGCTGAGGATTTCCCCCAAATCCTGGGGCAACGGATTGAGATAGCGCAAGTGAACGCAGCTCACGGACGACCCCTGTTCCTGCAGGCGTTTCACAGCCGAGATAATCGCTCCGCGCGTGCTTCCCCAACCGAGGACCAACACCTTCCCCTGCGGATTCCCCATGATCTCGGTGGGAGGCAGCGTCCTGGCGATGCGCTCGACCTTTGCTATACGCAGGCCCACCATCCGTTCGTGGTTATCGGGGTCGTAGCTCACGCTACCCTCTTCGTTTTTCTCCAGGCCACCGATCTGATGTTCGAGTTGGGGTGTTCCGGGGATGGCCAGTTGCCGGGCAAGCGTGTCTTCGTCGCGTTCGTACACTTTCCTGGGTTTTGTGGGAAGGACATGCCTGACGTGGATCTCATCCAAATCATTCACGGAAGGAATTCGCCAGGGTTCCGACCCCATGGCGATATACGAGTCGCTCATCAGGATGACCGGCGTGTTGTAGGTCAAGGCGATCCGCGCCGCTTCGATGGCCGTGTCGAAACAGTCACTCGGGGAGGAGGCCGCCACGATGGCGACCGGAGATTCACCGTTGCGTCCAAACATGGCCTGCAACAGATCTGCCTGCTCGACCTTGGTGGGAAGGCCCGTGCTTGGACCTCCCCGCTGCACATTGACCACCACCAGCGGCAGTTCTGTCATGACGGCAAAGCCGAGCGCTTCACTCTTGAGGCAGAGACCCGGGCCGCTGGTCCCCGTGACGCCCAGGGCTCCGGCAAAACTGGCGCCGAGCGCGACACCGATCGCCGCGATTTCATCTTCCGCCTGGACGGTCTTGACATTGTAATTCTTGTAGGCGGAAAGGTATTTCAGAATGTCGCTGGCCGGCGTGATCGGATAGCTGCCATAGACGATGTCGATCTGGCTACAGTGCGACGCGGCCACCAATCCGATCGCCAAGGCTTCATTGCCTGAAATCTTGCGGTAGAGGCCTTTGGGGATTTTGGCCCGTTGTACCGTATAGCGATCCCCGATGAGTTCGCTTGTCTCCCCGAAATAGTAGCCGGCTTTGAGCACATCACCGTTGGCCTGGGCCACTTGAGGCTTGCTGGCCCACTTGGCGTTGATCCATTCCAAGGTTGATTCCAGCGATCGGTCGTAGGTCCAATAGATCATCCCGAGAGCGAAAAAATTCTTGCAACGGACCTTGTCGGCACGCTTGAGACCGCTGTCCTTCAAGGCGGTTTCCGTCAGGCCGGACAGGTCGACCCTGATCACTTGGTAATTGGCGTCCAGCGCGGGGTCATCCAGGGGTGAGGTTTCATACCGTGCCTTCTTTAGATTGCCTTCGGTAAACTGACTCGTATTCACCACCAAGAGACCCTTGGGGGCCAAGTCCGGTAAGTTCATTTTCAGGGCCGCGGGGTTCATGGCGACCAGGGCGTTCGGCTCGTCGCCGGGCGTCATCACCTCATTGCCACCAAAATGAATCTGAAAGGCGGACACCCCGGGCAGCGTGCCGACCGGCGCTCTGATCTCCGCGGGATAGTCGGGGAAGGTACAGATGTCATGACCGGCAATCGCACTCGAGTCGCTGAATCTATCCCCCACAACCTGCATGCCATCGCCGGAATCGCCGGCAAAACGAACGACTGCGGTGCTTAGCTCCTTGGGGGGTCGTTTCACGGGGGGGGCATCATTGGTGGAAATCATGGTGCTATGCTCCATCGGCTTCCTGGGAAACCATGTCTTCTTGAGGAGGAAGGTTGAGAATGTGCTTGGGAAGGTTTTCGGCGATGAAGTTGGTCAAGACGCGAATCGATAGGAGCCCCGACAGATCCTGCTTCTGCCGACACACCGGCACATGCCGAATCTGATGCCTGCCAAAGAAATCAACCGCATCTGAGACGCTGGCATCGGGATCCAGGCAGAGCGCATTCGGCGTCATGACCTCACGGACTGGCGTCTCGCTGTCGAGAGAGGTCCCGATGAATTTGGTCATCACGTCACGTTCGGTAAAAATCCCGGTGATGTGCTCTGTTTCGTCTACCACCACGGCACAACCGATGTTCTGGTCTTGCATGCCATCGATGCAGGCGGCGACCGAGGTGCCCTCGGAGACTACGAGGGGTTGCTGCAAGGGAAGGTTACCAATCGGCCTGGACCAAAAGGAAACTTTGCTATTGGTGTCCACCCTGGTTTTCTCCTCACTAGGAGCCAATGCGATACTCATAACTATACACGTCTTAGATTTTTAGAGTCCCACGTCATCGTTCAACAGTCGGTCTCCCATACTCCCTATCGACCGCTGGTGGGATCTAGATGATCACAATCCTGAATTTTTCACCCTATTCTAGGACCTCTTCGTGCTAGGCCTGTACCCCTAAGCGATCCTTCACCGCATGGGCCAAATCCTCCAGGGTTCGACTGACGGTGACTCCCACCTGCTCAAATGCCGCCGTCTTCGAAGCGGCCGTTCCACTGGAGCCCGAAATAATCGCGCCGGCATGCCCCATGGTCTTGCCCGGCGGGGCGGCATGTCCCACGATAAAGGCGACAACGGGTTTACTGACGTGACGAGCCACATACTCGGCGGTCCGTTCCTCTTCGTCCCCGCCGATCTCACCCACCAGAATGACAACGTCGGTGTCGGGATCGGCCTCAAACTTCGCCAACAGATCCATAAAACCGCTCCCCACGATCGAGTCCCCACCGATGCCGATACAGGTGGACTGCCCCACACCGAGTGTGGTGAGACTGTGGACAATCTCGTAGGTCAATGTCCCACTCCGTGAAATGACACCGACGCTCCCCGGAAGATGAATCTCGCCCGGCATGATGCCCACCTTGCACTTTCCCGGTGAGATGACGCCGGGACAGTTGGGCCCGATGAGAAGGATCTCGCGTGCCCGCAAGCTGTGATACACGGGGACCATGTCGAGGACCGGGACGCCTTCGGTGATACAGACGATCAACTCGACACTGGCATCGGCTGCCTCTTCGATCGCCGAGACAGCGAAGCGGGCCGGCACATAGATCACGGAGCAGTTCGCTTGCGTCTGGCGGACGGCCTCGGACACACTGTCGAAGACCGGCACGCCCTCGACCTCTTGCCCCCCCTTGCCGGGGGTCACCCCAGCGACAACCTGTGTCCCATAGTCCAACATTTGACGCGTATGGAAAGACCCGTCACGACCGGTTATGCCTTGAACCAATACCTTGGTTTGCTGACCGACTAGAATACTCACCGAAGCGATGCCCCCAACTCAATACAACATGCTCCTGCCCATCGGTTACGCATTGCATCGCCTCCACGCCGGAGAAACCCTAGCTCCCAGCCAGCTTGACACTCTTTTGCACACCATCTGCCAGACTTTCAGCCGCTATTAAACTCGAATCGCGGAGAAGCTCAAGCCCCTCTCGCGCATTTGTTCCACAGAGACGCACCACGACAGGCACGGGAATGTCCAGGCACCGATAGGATTCCAAGATGCCCTTGGCGATGTCGTCGCAGCGTGTAATGCCACCAAAAATGTTAATCAGGATGGCCTTGACCTTCTCGTTCGACAGGATCAGCCGAAAGGCGCTGATGACTTTCTCCGGACTGCTACTGCCGCCGACATCCAAGAAATTGGCCGGGGCGCCTCCGGCAAGTTGAATCTGATCCATGGTCCCCATCGCCAGACCGGCGCCATTGACCATGCAACCGATGTTGCCGTCGAGCTGTACAAAGCTGAGCCCCTTTTCCTTGGCCGTCACTTCATTGGCATTCTCTTCGTCCATGTCGCGCAGCGCGGCAATTTCCGGATGACGGAACAGCGCGTTGTCATCAAACGTCATCTTGCCGTCGAGCGCCAGGACCCGGCCCTCTTTCGTCAAGACGAGGGGATTGATTTCGACCAGAGAGGCATCGGTCTCAAGGGCCAGCGAAAAGATCTGCCGCATGACCTCAAGGACGTCGTCCGCGTGGTCCGGCCCCTCGAAAAGGGCTTCGGCGGCGGCCCGAGCCTCCGCGGCGGGGAAGGTCTTATCGGCCGTGTAAAACTTGGTGATTTTTTCCGGTGTCTTGTCGGCGACCTGTTCGATATCCACCCCGCCCTCCGACGAGCAGATGAAGACCATCTTCTTGACGCTACGGTCGAGTGTCACGCTCAAATAGGCTTCCTGGTCGATGTGGGCGGCCTGCTCAATCCACACCTTCTTGACGACGTGGCCCCGGATCGACATGCCGAAAATCTGACCGGCGAGATCCGCTGCCTCTTCCGGGTTCTGCGCGAGTTTGATGCCCCCTGCCTTGCCCCGTCCCCCCGTGTGGACCTGGGCCTTGACAGCGCAGCGACCCTCCAATGTCTCAGCAATTGACCGGACCTGATCGACTGTCACAGCCAACTCTCCCGGACACACGGCAATGCCCTGTGCCTTGAAGAGTTGCTTGGCCTGATACTCGTGAATCTTCATGGTGGGTATCGTGGACAACCCAGCCCAACAAAACGGCTGGATGAATATAAACCCTTGATTATGATCAGTCGGTTCTGGCAAGTCAAAGAGAAAAGTTGGGCATTGGTAGAAAACTGACGAATTTAGTGGTGGCGGGCTTGCCGCGCCCAAAGTGTGTCGTTCAGATTGCCTTTGTCGCTTAGCGGTCGCGACCCAATTATGGGGCACACTTGGACCCCAAATTGTCCAACTTATTCATTGCCGATCCCTAACCGGCCCTGCCATCGTCCCGAGCATGCAGTCGTCCCGCCTTTCGACGAGGTTGACGGGATGGAACCCATTCTGGAGATTCTCGGCTCGCTGGACTTCCACCCGCACGTAGTTGTCGGTGAGTCCCGTCCAACAAGGACCCCGCCGCTGCTCAAAGAGCACGGCTTGCCGCGTGCCCACCAGCGTCTCATAGAAGAGCCGTCGTTTGCGTCGGCTGAGTTCCCGTAACACCCTACTCCTCCGCTGAATCGTCTCCTTAGGTACATCTGACGCCCTCGACCTGCCACTCTTGGCCATGCGCCGTGGGGAATAACTGAAGACGTGGAAATAGTGAATGGGAAGCTCACGAAGGAGCCTGGCAGTTTCCTCGAAATGTTCGTCGCTTTCGCCGGGAAAGCCGACGATGACGTCGGTCCCGATGCAGATCTGGGGCACGGCATCGTGAAAACCTCGAACGCACTCAGCAAATTCCTCCACGCAATAGAGCCGGGCCATCGCCCCGAGGATTTCGTCGCTGCCGCTCTGCAGGGGAAGGTGGAGGTGCCGGCAGAGCTTGCTTTCGTTGCTGGCCATCCTGTCCTTCAGTTCACCAGGGAGGGTGGTGGGCTCGATGGAGGAGATGCGAATTCGGTCTAGGCCTTCCAGCCCTTCCAAGTCGGCGACGAGATCGACGATAGAGCGATTTCCGGATCGATAGGTGCCCACGTTGATGCCGGTCAGCACGATTTCTCGGTGCCCCGCAGCCACCAGCATCCGGGCCTCCCGCAGCGTATCGTCATACACGCGGCTGCGGGCACGACCTCGGGCATAGGGAATCTCGCAGAAAGAGCAAAAGAAATCACAACCGTCTTGAATCTTCAGGTTGGCCCGCGTGTGCGAACGATCGATGCTGGCTGTGGACTGCGTGAAAGGCGCGCGGCCAATGGTGGGCGTGATCACCTGAGGGACGTCGGGGTCGGGGTGCTCCCTGAAGATATCGACGAGATCCATCTTGCGGGCATTGCCGACGACCCAGCTGACGTTGGGCAAGGTCGTCAACGCCGCCTTCTGTATCTGCGCCTGGCATCCAACGAGCGCGATGCGGGAGGCCGGATTCAAGCGCCGGACCCGGTTCACCAGACGCCGCGTATCGGTGTCACCATTTTCCGTGACCGTGCAGGTATTGATCACGACAATGTCCGCGGGGGACTTCGCGTCCACAATGTCATATCCGTCGGCCTCCAAGGCATTTTGAATGGAGGCCGTCTCCGACTGGTTGAGACGGCATCCCAGCGTGTGGAATGATACCGATTTTTTCATGGGTTTGCTCATAACTTCAGGGAGGCCGCCCCGCTGTTGTTGCGAATCCACGCGAGTGCCTGATTGAGGCCGGCGACCGTCACCTTTACGCGTGCATCAAAAAGTCGATTGTCTGTCTTTCCTCGCTCGCGGTACGCTTGAATCAACTGGGCGTTTTCCGCGGCAGAGGGATGGTCCAGACGCTCATCCGTATCTATCTTTTCCGAAAGAGTCTGCGCTGGATCAAACCGGATCTCCTGTCGACAATAGCTGCCATCGCCCTGCCGAACCGTACAGAGCAGACGGATCAGGCGATGCAGCGAAAACCCGATGGTGCCCTCGATACCCGCCCGCACCACGATCGCCGCGGGATAACCGGCCCGTTCGGCGATGGCGGCCATCTTTTCCCCATAGGACGGGTGGAAGGCCGATGTCACGAGGACGTCTGCCCCGACCGGGTTAATAAACTTCTCGAGTGTGGCCAGGAAGGGCCGCTTGACGGTTTGGTGACGAATCTCCACCCAGCCGTCAATGGCCTGGGAAAGATCCCGCTGATGCAAGTACCAGCCGAATTCCGGCTGAGGGTCGCCGAGTTCGGTGGAACTCTGAGCGTTTGAGAGCTGCAGCGCCTCTGTCACGTCGAGTAGATTGAAGACCCTTTTCGGTCCGCTGTTGCGGCCCACCATCGTCACCACACGGTAGCCTGCCGACTTCAATTCACGGGCCAGGAGGGGAGTGATCATGTTGGAGCGGTCCACGCCATCGAAGGGCTCCGCCAGTTGAACGATGGGATTCCCGGGAGGCGTCGCCTCGCGAAAGGGCGCTTCCAGCGTCTCATTCATGGCCTTCAGCAACCCCTCGTACTCCTCCGGCGTTTCATAGCGAACGCGCAGGAAACTGGCGACCAATCCCTTGGCGCCGTCACAACTGTCCGGCTGAAAGAGATACTGGCCTAGTCCGTGGGCCGTAGCGACGTCGAGGGTTTCGCCGGCCAGCAGCCGGCCACACACCCTCCGCACCCAGGGGGGCGCTTCTGGCGCGAGTAACTCTGCCAATCTGCCCAATCTGGAGAGATCTCTCAAGACACCCGGCTCCAGGGCCTCTTCGAGTCTCATCTCCACTTCCGACACGCCTTTATTGATGAGGCCGGCGAAAAAAGCGGCCCGCGCCACGGGCGTGACCTTGTCGGCCTTCAACGCGCGCACGATCTCTTCCACCAGGTCCGGACCGAGCGATTGACTCGCCTTCTTGCCGATCCCCACCGTTTTAATGCCGCGTTTGATGGCTGGTTCGTCTGCTTTGAAACGAATGGGCATGCCCACTCCCATCTAAAAACTATATCTGATTCCTAACGTAAGGGACCGCATGTTAGTCTGGGCGGCAAACCTATGTCAAAACCTTATTCGGGTGGGACGTGGGACCAGGCCCCGAGAGAAAGCATTTGAACTGGGCCGACCGGGAAGTATTCTTGGCGGAAAAGTTAAGGGCTGCCTAACATTGTGAGTCTGCCATTCAATCCCTCGATTCGTCCGAGGTTTGCTATATTCATATCAGACATTCACGACCCGGGCCGCTAAGAGCGTGTGTGAGAAGTCTTTCTGGCTTCACTCGGCTGCAAAGGCCACGGATCTGCGTTGTCAGCGTAATGGGCTCGGTGTTCGCGCTGCGGACCGAGAAAATCAACTGCCTGCGCTGCAAACCAGTGAATATCACCGAACAGATCCATATCGAGGAGAAAGAATGAGCACGCCTGCCATGGGTGCCGCCCCAACCGGCAGCGCTACCACTGAAAAAACACCCCTGGTGGGGCTGTTCGGCCTGCCCAACGCCAGCAAGACTACCGTCTTCAACGCGCTTACGGGATCACGCTTTAGAACGGTCCACTATCCCGGAACGACCGTCGAGTACGAGCTAGGGCGCATGACGCTCAAACAAAACGGCGAGGTTCGGGTCTTGGACCTACCGGGCGTCCCCAATTTTACGGGAAACTCCCCGGACGAAGACCTCACCCTGGACATCCTCTTCGGAGGGTCCGTCCATGGTCGCACCGATGTATACCTCGCCATTCTGGATGCCTCCCAGATCCACCGCAATCTTCAGATGGTCAAGCGGCTAGTGGACGCCGGCAACCCTGTCATTATCGTTCTCACCATGGTCGATCTGCTCGAGGGGCGCAAGAAACTATCACTCCGCCTGAATCGCCGTTCAGGGCCTGCGCCTGATCGGAGTCTCCTAGAACCTGCTGCATCCCAGCCCATGCTTCGATTACCGGACACAACGGGCCGAAGGCTCTGGTATTAGGACATTCCCAATCACCGCCTACAGAACAGAAACGTCAGGTCACAGGAATTGAATCTTGTCCATTTCCTGAGGCGATGCTCGCAACCCCTTTGAGGCCGTCATCCCCGGTTCCCATCATCATTCCCGCCGCCCATCTAGAGACAGGGGATCTTATCGGATAAGCAGGATTGCCGGCAGTTCTGGGCATTCCCGTGCCATGGCAGACTTCTTGGGCCGGATGTCAGAGTGTCGTCCATTTCTGCTCCACCCTGCTCTGGAGTCGAGGTGCATTCATGTTTCCTTTTTTATTCTAGGTCTAAGGACCCTCCTTCATACTCCCGATAGACACCGTGCATGCGCTCTTCAGTTGAGGGGGGCTGGCGCCCTCAGCATCGCGTAGACAGCTGTCTAGAATGTGTGAAAGGTGAAACTGATGAGAGACGGAGAGCATAGTGACGGTTTGGCCGTGGCCAAGCTGGACGCTACCCTAAAAGATACAACGTGTACTAAACCGATCACTTCCTCTCGTTTTTGGTTAGAGGTTCGCGACGTGATGAGTCAAGACGTCGCTACGGTCTCCCCTGATCAGACGGTCATTTCAGCGTCAATGATCATGGCAGAGAGGCGCGTCTCTTGTGTCGTCGCTGTAGACAGGACGTTCGTGGTCGGAGTCCTTACTGAGACAGATCTTCTTAAAAAGATCGTGGTTGCAGGGAAAGATTTCTATGAGAAGCCAGTCGCCACGGTCATGTCAAAATCGGTAGTGAGCGTGTCCGAACACGTTTCGGTCCTTAGCGCCAGTCAAACCATGGAGGCCAAGCACATAAAGCGTCTGCCCATCCTTGCGGATGAGAAACTGGTAGGCATCGTGACCCAAACAGATCTAACGCGGGCTCTGGCTGAATATGGCAGATGGAGGGACGTTTCCGAGATAATGAGTTCAAACCTTTGTACGATGCAGAGCAACGAAAGCGTAGCAGCAGCAGCCAAAGCCATGGCTTCAAATAATATCTCCTCGATCATCGCCATGCAGGACGAAAAGCCAGTGGGTATACTGACACAGAGGGACTTCTTCACAAAAATCCTCGCGAAAGGGAAAGATCCGCAGCACACAAAAATTGAAGACGCCATGTCGTCCCCACCGGTCTGTGTTCCACCCAATTATTCGATCCACAGCTCCAGTAGGACCATGGAGGATTTGAAGATTCGCAGATTGGTTATCATGGACGACGGGAAACTGATTGGCATTGTCACGCAATCAGATATCTTCGCGGCCATAAGAAGGAAGCTACAGGCTGAAGAAGCAAAGAACCTCCTCTTGTTGGAAAAGTCCCCATGCTGCACTTTCACGACCGACCTAGAGGGTAAAACAACCTATGTTAATCCTGCCTTTGCTCGTCTTTTTGAGGTCTCCGACCCACAGGATCTTGTTGGCGGGCCTTTTCTCTCAGACCCATTTTGGGTCGATCCAAGCGAGAGATCCCTGTTGATGGGTGGATATACAAACTGGAAGTTTGATACCTCGGAATTAGCGCTGAAGAGCGCCAAAGGGAAAAACCTGTACGTATCCGTTTTTTCCAGCTTTACGACCGATTCACACGGAGTCATCAATGGTAGGCAGGGCATCGTATACGATCTCACCGAACGCACAGAATCCGAAAAACACAATGACGCGCTCATCCAACACTTGACAGAATCCAACAGCGAACTCGAAAACTTCGTCTCTAGGATGTCACACGATTTGAAAACACCGATACGCGAGCTTGTGACACTGGCAGACTGGATCACAACCGAGTACAGGGACAAATTGGATGAAGAGGGAACAGAGAAACTGGAGTTGCTTCGAAAGCGTGCAAATGGAATAGTCGATAGGGTCGATGGCATGCTGCATTACTGCCGACTAGGCGGCGACAATGCGGGGTGGGTGGAGGTCGACCTCATGAAGCAGGTAAGCATGGTGATCGACATGCTTGAGGTACCCAACCACATCGAAATAACGATTGAAGGCCAGTTGCCTGTTCTTCACGCGTTTCCGACGCAGATTAATCAGATTTTTCAGAATCTGTTGAGCAATGCCATTAAATTCATGGACAAGCCTCGTGGTCGCATCAGCATCCGTTGCAGCGAAGAGGATCGCTTCTGGAAGTTCGAGCTTTCCGACAATGGACCGGGCATCGAAGAGGGACACTTTGACAGAATCTTCAAGATGTTTCAGACCTTGACCGCAGGCGAAGAGTCTGAGAGCACGGGGATCGGCCTGGCCCTCGCCAAGAAGAGTGTTGAGGTCCACGGTGGGACCCTCTGGGTTGAATCGGTCTTGGGCCAAGGAAGTGCATTCATATTCACCTTGCCCAAAGAGAGGGAGAAGCTCGGGTCGGTGAAATCAGATGCACTCGCTATCCCTGTAACCTGACGGACGGTTCATGTTCAGCAGCCTCGATCTGTAGGAGGTCGGCGACTGGCTTCTCCATGGTCAATGGCTGAGCGAATTCGACCCGCAAGTACAGATCTCTCCACAGTCCTTCCCGCAAAATGAGCCCGCGCCTAGAACCTCCGCCAAAATCTTGCCAATACGGAAGATTTCGTCTATAGTCTTACCTGCGGGGAGGATTGCAGAAATGGTATGGGAAAAGCCTGAGTGTATTGTCGAATCGAGAAGGAGAACCACCGGTATGGCAAGCAATGTCTTGGGGACAGCGCTTCAATCTTGCTGCGCAGAGGACCCGGTCACTGGGTTCTACCGAACGGGAAAGTGCGACACCGGCATTGAAGACAAGGGAATGCACGTGGTGTGCGTACAGATGACGGATGCGTTTCTGGAGTTTGCCCGAGACTGTGGCAACGACCTGATCAGTCCTGCCCCTCAATATGGGTTTCCCGGGTTGAAGGAAGGCAACCGCTGGTGTGTCTGCCTGGGTACGGTAGTCGACGCCATCAAGGCCGGCATCGCTCCCCAGATCGTGCTAGAGGCCACGCATATCTCCATGCTGGAGTTCCTCGATCTGGAGGTTCTGCAGGAATACGCGGTGGCCTAGGCCCCAACTGCTAGTTGCCCGGGCGATCCCCAAAGAGTCCCACCGCCAAAACCCAGTCCGAAACGGCCGGCAGGTTGATCGTCTGAGCCTTCGGTTGCAACTCGCCGAGACGAATCTCCGCGTACGCCTTCTTCGTGTCAACCGCCACCCCAGCCTGTGGGCCGGCCATGCTCGAAAGGTCCACATGAATCGCTTTCGCGCTCTCCCGGTAGAGAACTAGGCTTCGGGCGCTTCGACTCAAGAGAACACGGGTATCGCTATCGGCACTCAGGTGATTAGCCGGCACCATGTCCGCCAGGAATCGTCCCTTTTCGTGGAAGAAGACTGAGTAAGTCTTGATCTGTGCTCTATGGGTGTAGATGCCACCTGGACTCTGATCGGGGTGGATGCCCCAAATGTTGGCCACGCCGCCGGCCAAGGTCGAGTGATAGAGGCCGCGGCGGGTAAGGGCTTCGCTGTAATCCTTCTTGGGATACTTTTTCGCGCGTATGCGGAAACGATCTTCCGACATCACCGGCTGACCGGGCGTCGCATTCAACGCAGCGACGTAAACCTCGTAAGTGGGTCTATGGTGTTCGTAGCCGCTGTAGTCCAATCCCCGATTCCATGCCGCATCACGCGTGTGATCGATGCCGTGGTTGGGTCCCACCGGTCGGCCACCCAGAAAGTGGTGCCACCCGAAATGGCCGTGCATCGCGTCCCGCCAGGTCCTCACCTGACTGGCCGTCACCCATTCGTCCAGGTCGAAACCATAACCCATGCTCCAACCCGGTAGGGGTCCAAGTCTCGCGGCGATGTAACGCTGCAAACGCCCGTCGACCACGCCACCCATCCCGCCGGTCAGGCTTTTGGGCGTTTGTGACCGTTGGTGGTCACCCCATGGCCAGATGTGCAGCAAACCACCGGCCGCATGGGTCCGAGTGATCAACAATTCCAAGGCTTCAAAGGTGAGGGGGTCCGGATCCGTCATCCTCGACTCCACGCGATCGCTTTCGGCGTCGAGATCAAACCATCGTCCGCCAACCACGGGAAGGTGGAACCCGCTGAAACCGTGCCCCACGATAAACTGTTCGATCTTGCGGTCCACCAGAGCCGGTTTGTTGTAGAAGGCCCGAGGGCTGCTGTCGCCCACGATGGTGTCCCACATCACCAACTGCGGGACGAAGACGTTTTCCGTTCCCTCCCAGCCCCATTTGTTGCCAAACCTCTTGAGAAAGCCATGCGCGTCGGGCCGAGGATTGGGCACGACCCTCACTCGACCGGTGTGCCCGGCCAGGTCGTCATCGTCGCTGGAGGTGACGAACGACCATGTTCCCGTTCTCGTGGCGGTGAACCGGAAGGCCCAGGTGTTCCCGCCCGAAAAAAACATCCCCGTTCGAACGGTGTCACCGCTGGAGGCGTGCGTGAATTCGACCATCGCACGGACGTCGAAGGCATTGCCGCTCCATGTCGAATTATCGACAGTCCATTCAATGTGAGGGGACCACTGGACGCCTTGTACCGTGCCAAGATCTGCTGACGTGGACGGGGACAGCACGCACGCCACAATCAACAGAGACAGGCTGCTCCCAACCCCGACCCCCTGACAGCGGAAATCACCAAGCTTCGCCATGCATTGACCCGCTCATCTGTGATTCACTTCCGACAACCTTTCTATCACTGTCTTCGAGGATTCCGCATGTAGTAGAACCGGCCGTCTTCCGCGCCGCCAAGGAAATCTGGAATGCCGTCCGCATTGAAGTCGACCAGGGTGGGGCTGGTGGTGTGTCCTTGGATGTTCTGCCGAACCAGTGGCCCTTGGTCGACAAAACTCCAACGTCCAGCATCGCTGCCGGTCTGTAGCAGAAGGTTAGCATTGCTCGAATTGGCCAGAAAGTCGCGGAGCCCGTCACCGTTCCAATCACCTACGCACAGCTTTCGTCTGCCACTGGCGCCTGCGGTTCTGTTGTTCAGCCGCAACAACCCGGGCGTGCGGTCAACTCGCCTGTGCTTGCCGTCGGTGACGGAGAGATTCTCACCATAGAAGACGCGTTCCGGGGGTAGCAAGACCAATTTGCCGTTCTGTCGCCTGCGTTGAAAGAGCGCAAGAAAGCCCTCCGGGTCCAGCATCACCAGGTCGACCAGGCCGTCGTCATTCCAATCGACGGGCATCGGAGTCGTGCGCCACTGTGTCACGAGTTGGCTCCCTTGCGGCGTCCACCATGTCCACGCCGGCTTGGGTGTTTCGTCCTTCCATGCAACTTCTATCGGCTCGGGAGCAGCCAAACGCGGAGCGGACAGCGTGCCCACATTGCGCAGCCACCGGACGCGTCCCCAGATGCCGTTAACGAGAATGTCGGGCAAGCCATCGTGATCCCAGTCGGCAATGCCCAGCGTGGTGTACCCCCACTTCGCCTCGGCCGGGCCCTGTATGCTGCCATGGGGACCCGCCATCTCGCGGAACGTCCTGCCGCCGGCAGCAAGACGCTTCGGGGCAGCCCATTTTGGAGACTCGACACCCGGGCCGCTCAGGTTCTCGAAAAACTCGATGTAGCCGGCGGTATTGCCCGACACAATGTCGATGTCACCATCGTGGTCCCAATCGAACCCGATGGGTGTGGCCAAGGCGCCGCATTTGAGTGAATCGGCGATCTGTTGGAAATAGACCGGGGCCAGGAAGAGCGGCGTGCCATTCTCGTCCAACTTTCCCCTGTTTTCGATGAGCGCGACGCGGCCATCTTCGTCACCGACGACCAGATCGAAGTCACCATCACGGTCCCAATCGAAGGCGATCGGCACAATCATCTGTAGGTCCATCGTCAAGCGCGAACCATCGGCTCGCCGCAAAGACCGGCCTGCGGCATATTCGGGGTGGATGCGAGTCCCAACGTTTTTAAAATAGGTGAAACCGTCGATGAACTCTCCGCAGAGCAGATCGAGATCTCCGTCGCCGTCGAAATCTTCAAAGTTTGGTGTGGGGCAGCCATAGACATCTATCGGTCTGCCCGCAGCAGTCAACTGCTCGGGTACAGCATAGGCGGGATTCGCGGTGGTGCCTTCGTTGCGGAAGAGAAACACGAAGCCATGCAGCGGCCCGTTCCGCCATTTCCCCTCATCATCCCACGCATCGTCCCACCCATACTCGCTCCAGTCCTCGATCCCGACAATGAGATCGAGCGCTCCATCCCCGTCGTAGTCGCAATAGCGCCATTGCCTGTGTCGGACTTTCGGGCCCTTTACCTGCTTTCCGATCGGTTGATAGAATCGGGTATCGACCGGGAGCTTCGTTCGTCGTTCAAGGCCCTGCTCCAAGAACCCAGGGTGCTCAAAGCCGGGCGTCAAGACTCGCAGTCCGTCGGCGGTATAGCTCGGCATGACGTAGTGTCTCGTCTCACTCAGGCGACGGGCGGGCCTAAAGATGGGATACCTGTTCGAGCGGGTATCGCCGGTTTCGTTCTCGAAAAACCAGATGCCGTTGGAGGGTTGGTCGGGACAGGAAACAATGAGGTCGTAGTCACCATCACCGTCTGCGTCGCAGGGAATCGGCCAGGCCCACAGGCCCACACCCAGATCAACGGTCAGACCAGGGTGGTTGTACCGTAACGGTTGCAGCTCTGCCGCGACGCTGACGTTGAGCCCGCAGAGGATCAACAGCAACGGCACGAACGGGGCAGTCCTCATCTCGAGGCCCGACAAGTCCCTCTCGAACATCACCCGTCTTGGAATCCTCGGTCTCATCGTATTGCCTCCGTTAACGACTGAATCCCGCATAGTAAAGAGTGAAGTTAAGGAACCGGCAAGAAAATAACTTGGACTTTTGGATGCCCAATTGCACCGCATCTTTGGCCGCTTCTCAATCGCCAAATCCTCACTGTAGCCCACTATACCTCCGGTTTGGCTCAATCGGCGCGACCAAATCTACGGCACACTTGAACCCCAAAATGTCCAATTTATTTCTTGCCGATCCCTAAAGACTCAGAGTGTTGCTCGATCAGCTTAAGGGCCCCTTCGGCAAATCGCTTGCCCAACAGCTGGTAGCCTTGGGCCGAGTAGTGCAGGTCATTCTTGACCGCCTTGCCCCGACGGTTGACGCCGTCGTTGAGATCGTCGGTGTTCACCCAGGCAAACCTGGCATCCGATTCGGCCAGCCTTACCTGGATCTCACGGATCTTCGTCCAGTGCGGGTAGCGCTCGTTCTTCATGTCGAAGTCGCTGAGGCGCCCGATCACGAAGTTCACATCGCTACGACCGAGATCCTTGCTGAGTTGCGCGTATAACCCTTTGAGACTGGCCTCATACACGGCGGCCCATTGCATCCGGGCATCCCTCTCCCCCTGCATCCAAACAAAAGTGACAGATTCGAGGGTCTGCCCCTCGATCGCGGGCTTGACCTTTCCCATCAGGCGGTCGTAGAGATCACCCGTCGACTCCGGCCTTTCCCCCTGCGGAGATGTCCACTCCTTCCACCAGCGCTGGATGGGCTGACCTCCGAGCGCATCCTGGACGACGATGACCCTGTCCTTCCCCAGTGCGGCTTCCACGGCAGGAGTAAAGGCCTCTTCGGGACGGTGCCCCTGCATATTGGACTGCCCGGAGAGAATGAAGAGATGTTTCCCGGCATCGGCCGCGCCGGCACCTGTCGCCGCCAACACTAACATTCCGGCCATCCACTTGGCAATGTTCTTTGGTTTCATCGTCGTCTTTCTCCTAATGCGGTAGTCGAGGCGCCGAGTCTACGACGTTGCCTCTCACACCTCGTTTACTGCTGGTTGCCAAGGACAGCCTTAGAGCACAAAATGAGTCTGCATTCGAGCGGCTTATTTTCCCTCTGGACGGCGTCAGGCTCCATCGACCATCCTCGGATGGCCTGCTTCGCCTTCCTTGCCAGAGGCACGAAACGCTCGCTCTCGGTGCGACGATCATTGTGTTAGGGGCTCTTAGTGCTCGTCCTCATTGTCCTTCCTTGGCCAGGCGGCCAATATTCGGTGTCTTTACTTTTAGGTGTCATATTATTCAAACTTTTATCACCAGCAGGATCCTGACTTTTATGATGTCACATTCTTAAGCACAGGTTTAGTCACTTTGCCCATTGCGTTTCTAGGAAGCGCATCTACCACCCGTATTTTTTGGGGAATCTTGTAGGGTGATAGTCGGTCTTTACACCAGGACCTTAATTCTTCCAGGCTCAGCGAAGTGCCCGGATTCAGAACGATGACTGCACTCACCGCTTCTCCCCAGGTGTCATCTGCTACACCTATTACTGCGCATTCTCTAATATAATCATGGTCCATCAAGGCCCCTTCGATTTCTAGAGCGGACAGCTTGTAACCACCTGACTTAATGATATCTATGGAAGAGCGACCCATGATGCGGTAGTATCCCGACTCAAGAACAGCGACATCGCCCGTACAGAACCAACCCTCTGCAAAACTTCCTAGGGTCGCTTCAACGTTCTCCCAGTATTCAAGAAACACATTTGGCCCCTTTACTCTAATTTCCCCGGGAATGTTCTCTTCCTCTATGAGTTTGCTTGCTTCATCGAACAATGCCACTTCAACCCCTGGCAAGGGAATGCCCACAGCGCCTGCTCGGCGATCCCCCTCATAAGGGTTGGAAATTCCCATACCAATTTCTGTCATGCCATAGCGTTCCAATAAGGATTGACCGGTTAACTCAAGCCATTGATTAAAAACAGTCACGGGACATGCGGCCGAACCTGACACATTGAGTCGCATAGCTCTAAAACCAGAGCATATTTGATCTCGTAATTCGTCTGGCAGTGGCTCCAGGTGTTCAATCATTTTGACATAGATAGTCGGCACAGCCATAAAAACGGAATACGCGCGATTGATCACATTGGCAAAAAGGGTCGGAATATCAAATCTGGGAAGGAGATGAACACAGGCACCTGCCCACAATCCACAACACAACACGTTGATGATTCCATGGATATGGTGCAGTGGTAAAAACAAGGGAATGGTGTCAACTTCTTGCCACGCCCATGCCTCTATCAGACTGGTTATCTGCGAATTTATGTTATTGTGAGTGCTAACCACGCCTTTAGGTTTTTTTGTGGTTCCACTGGTAAACAATATCATTGCTCGACGTTCGGCCATGATGGAGGGTAACTGATGGGTTTCGCTTCCTATTACCTTATCAACAGAGGACATTTCAATATCGAGTGATGCGCAGAGCGCTGCCACCTTCTCGTGAGACTCAGAGTCAACCATCAAACGGGTTACACCTGCACAGGTTAGAGCATGTTCCAGCTCAGGGACAGCAGCACTGACATTCAAAGGTACCGCCACGCCACCCGCTCTCCAGATGCCAAACAAGGCTGTCACATAATCCAGATTCCCAGTCATATACAAAGCGATGCGTTCCTCGGACAGATCGTCTCTATCCTCTAACAGGCCCTGGCCAAATCTATTAATTCGCTGGTTTAACTCTGCGTGAGTACAAGAGCCCCCCTCGTAGATCAGGGCAGCTCTGCTGTTTGTGTCAGTTACTTTTGGGAAGGAATCCTGAGTCATTGGCGATGGGTCTGCCATGGAGTTCTTTCACCTTATCCTATATGAACGTTTATTGTTGTTTGGTGAACGTTGCTAGATCCAAGTTTTCGTCACCCACGTGAATGTCTCATCCAATCAGGCTGTAAGCGCCCTGACTATCAGAAATAACACCGATGGCACGAGCAAGCAACCGAAACCGGTATAAAAAGTGGCGGTCATGGCACCATAGGGTACCAGCTTGGGGTCGGTGGCTGCCAACCCCCCGGCTACGCCACTGGTAGTGCCCATCAGTCCACCAAAAACCATGGCTGACCGCGGATTGTCAAGACCGATGTGTTTTGCCACTATGGGCGTGCCCACCATGACCAATATGGATTTGACGAGGCCTGCCGCCACGCTCAGCGCAATGACATCCGAGCTAGCCCCAATGGCGGTACCGGTTACCGGACCCACGATGTAGGTGACTGCACCGGCACCGATGGTCGTGATGCTGGTCGCATCGGTGTAGCCGAACAGAACAGCGGTCACCGCGCCAACCGCGAAAGAGACAATGACACCGGAAACAATCGCAATCACACCGGCGAGCCCGGCCTTTTTTAATTCATCAAAATGGACCCCGAAAGCAGTAGCCACTATGGCAAAGTCTCTCAGCATGCCTCCACCCATGATGCCAATACCCGCTAGCAAGGGGAGATCCGCCACTCCGGCTTTGCCACCTGTGGCAACTCCGCCCCAAAAAGCAGCAAACAGACCTAGCACGATAGCGATAGCCGAGCCATGGATGCGACCGCGGGTCAATTTATTCGAAATCAGGTAGGATGTCCAGACGGTTATTCCCACTAGCGCAAAGGCAACCACCAAATCGGTTCTATCAGCAATCTTTAACAGTAACTCCTTCACTAATTCCATTACGTGATTCCTGTCTCATCAATAGATCCATCCGTAGAGGATGCAGGGTGATTCCTGCTATCGGCATCACCTTTCGATCCTATCCTGCTGAGTATGGGAACCAGCGCAAAACTAGCGGCCACCGCTCCTACGCCTGCAGCCAACGCAAGCAACCCGCCGTCCACCGCTGCCACTACGTTTTGCCTGGCAGCCATGGCGACGACGATGGGAATGTACATGGCGCTCCAGAATCTGATTCCATTGCCTGAGGCTCCTTCAACGAGGGTTTTAAACTTTGGCGAACTGCATGCGAGAACAAGCAGCAACATCGCAAGACCCACACCACCGACATTGGCTTGCACGCCGAGGATGACCCCTAATAACTCGCCCCCGAGTGACCCCAACAACAAGCAGCCAGACAACAGTGCAACACCATAAATAACCATTTTTCATCCTTTGAGTTCTGTTAGAATCGCCAAGGTTGAGAGGGCGTGTCACACGCTCTCCTCCCAATGATTACCGGCGCATTTTCAGCCACCATTTCATGGTGTCGGTAACCAGATCGGCGGCCTCGTGGTGGGCCCAGTGGCCGACATGGGGAATGGTGACCAGCGTGTAGTCCTTATCGAGCCATTCCCAGGTGTTGTTTAGCCCGTGGTGGTGCAGGGCCGTGTCTTTGAGCCCGTGGAACTGGAGGACCGGAAGCGAGACGTTCGGCATTTCCGCAACGATCTCCTGGTAGGGCTTGCGGGGATAGTTCTGCCGGTAGTAGTTCATCATGCCGTTGAGGCTCGATCTCTCGAAGGCCTCGATGTATCGGGCCCGGGTCTCTTCATCCTTGGCCACGAACCCAGCCAGGGTCCGGGCATCCAGTTTTTTGTGGGAATCGGGATGCTGAAAGTCGCGGGCATACTGGGAGTTGGCCAGTTGCTCGGGGTTGTTCGCGAGCTCTCGAAGGAAGCCCTTGGGGTGGGGAAGGTTTACGATCACGAGTTTCTCTGCCATCTGCGGCAGGGTCAAGGCAAATCGCCACGCAATGGCACCGCCCCAGTCATGCCCGACGATAACGGCCTTCTCTCCGCCCTCTGCCTTAATGACAGCCGCCACATCCTGGACGAGCAGGCTCATGTCGTAGTCTTCCTGCCTCTCGGGTTTATCGCTCTTGTTGTAGCCGCGCGTGTCAAGGGCCACCACCCGATAGTCGTCCTTTAGCCCATTCATCTGGTGGCGCCATGAGTACCAAAAATCGGGAAACCCATGAATGAACACGACCATCGGACCTTCGCCCATCGCCACGTAGTGAATCTTTACGCCGTCGTTCTGGGCGTACCTGTGCTCCACGTCGTCCGCCGCAAACGCCGGCGTTGCGACACACAGGAGTGCCATCACCCACAATTGCTTCGCATTCGTTCTAAAAACCTTGGCCCTGTTCTTCTTCATGACGATCGCCCCTTAAATGTGTTGGATCAGGATTTCGGATCGGACTTCAGTGAACCCTCTCTACCGGCAAACTGCTTAGTCTGATTCGGTAGTTCCCGTTTGGTGACCTTGCCACGTCGGTTTCGCTCGAAGCGGAACAGTCGCTCAGCAGAGAAGCCGCCGGGCACTTCAATTCTCCGCAAGACGGTGCTTCCAAACAGACACGTCTTGCCGAGGCCTTCAACGTTGCTTCTCACGCTCTGGGTCCCATCCAGCAAGAAGTTTCCAGCAGACCTGCTGCATGCGGGGCAAATGGAAGGGGCCCTTCCAGAGGTTGCCCTTCAATGTTGAGCTGATGCGGCCATCGCGATGGAGATAGCCGAACCATTCGCCGTGTTCCGGATCCGGAAAGTGCGAGTAGGTCCAATCGTGGATCATCTTGTGCCACTCGGCGTATTTGGGATTGCCGGTGAGATCGTATGCGAGCAGTGTGGCGATGATTGTTTCGGTCTGGGGCCACCAGAATTTCATGTCGTGCCAATACTCCTGAACGGGTAACCCCTTCACATCGACGAAGTACAGAATACCCCCGTACTCCTCGTCCCAGCCTCGCTCCCACATCCAGTCGAGCATCTGACAACCTGTGCGGATCAGACCGTCATCACCCCGTAGCGTGCCTTCCAGCATGATGAACCATGCACATTCGATCGCGTGGCCGGGGTTCAGTGTGCGGCCGTCGAAGTGATCGATCAGTTCGCCGTTCGGGCTGACGGTCTCCATCACGCACTGAATGTCCTCGTTCAAATGGTGCTGGCGAATGTCGTCGATGCTGCGGTCGATCCACTCGTTGGCATTGGGCAGGTCGATTGACTCACGCAGTTCCTGCGCCGTGACGATCGTGATCATGGGAAAGCCGAGGCCCTTCATGGGTCGCGTGGCTGTGAACTTCGGCTCGGCGCCTTGGGGGTCGAGATTGTGGTGGAGGAATCGCCGGAATGTGCTCATTGCCTTCTCGACGTATCGCTCGTCGCCAGTTGCTTTGGCCAGTTCACCGTAGGCGATTGCGGCAAAGCTTTCCGAAAAAGCGTAGCGGCGTTTGCGGATTGGGCGACCCGTGCGGGTGACGTGGAACCACATCCGACCGTCAGACGGATCGTAGCAGTGTTCGTCGATGAAACGAGCACCGTGCTTCGCCATCTCAAGCCACTCGTCGCGTGGTTCGACGTTGTTGTACAGCTCACCGAGCAACCACGTGAAGCGGCCCTGCTGCCAGACGCCCTTGTCCGTATCGACTACGGTGCCATCACGATCAAGCGACATCATGAAGCCGCCGTGCTCCCGGTCGACACAGTGCTTCGTCCAGAAGGGCAGCGTGTCGTTTAGCAGGCCATCGCGGTAAGTAGCGATCAGTTCGTCTTTCCGAGTGGTGTCCATCGGCATTGGAGTCCCAGTCTCAGTCTCCCTCCGGCTCGGATGCGCCGCTGGGACGGTGGAGCGTGTAGATTGTCAATCCGGTGAGATCGTTCGTGGGTCGCTCCCACGCGAGGCTCGCCACCCACCCGATCACGACGCAGGTGCAGATTCCGCTGGCCGTGTAGAGGTAGCCGTTGATCGAGGTGAACTTCCACAGGCAGAACATCACGCCGGCTCCGACGATTGCGCCGACCATGGCACCGGCCGCGTTCGCTCGCCGCGTCAATGCCCCGAGAACGAAGAGACCACCGAGCACGCCCATGAATAAGCCGATGACTTTGATGAAGGTGTCGAACAGCGACTTGATGTCGGGATTGACGAAGACGAGTCCGAACAGAGTCCCCACGACTCCGATGAGAAAGGTCCAAAACCTTGCGGCCTTCAAGTAGCCGGCTTCCGACTTGCAGGCATTATAGGGCCGCATGAAGTCCGTCACGATGGCGGTCGCCGTCGAGTTCATGCTGGTCGACACAGTCGATTGCGCGGCGGCAAACACAGCGGCCACAATCAAACCGGCAAGGCCGATTGGCATCTCGCGTGCGATGAACAGTGGGAAGATCTGATCCGTTGTGATGGTCGGATCCAACTTGTCGGGGTGAGAGCGATAGAACGCAAACAACGCGGTGCCGATGCCAAAGAATAGCAGGGTCGCCGGGAGGGTCAAGATGGCGTTGGTCCAGATCGAACGCGCCGCCAGTTTCTGATCCGCCGTGGTCATGTACCGTTGTACGACTGCTTGATCGGCAGTGTAGGAAGATATGTTTTGCGCGATTGCCCCAACCACAATCACCCACAGGGCAATCTGAGCACTCGTGACGTCCCAGTGAAGATTGGCGATCGCGAACTTGTCGGCGTCGGCCGCGGACGACAAGAAGCCCTTCACGCCACCGTCGACGCCCGCGATGAGAAAACCAATTGCCAGCAGCCCGCCGCCCATCAGCACAAACGTCTGAATCGTGTCGGTCCAGATGACGGCTTCGATGCCGCCCATGGTGCAGTAGATAATGCTGAGCACGCCCATCAGCAACACCGACTGTGCGGGCGTCAGCGGCGTGGCCACAGCGAGCGCCAGGCCGGTCAACGACATGACGACGCCCATGCGAAAGATGTGGAACAGTGTGAAGCTGGCACTCCCGAACAGTCGCACCGGCCGGCTGAATCGCCTTTCGAGATACTCGTACGCACTCGTGGCGTCGATGCGGCGATAAAACGGCATCGCCACGAAGACCGCGACAACCGCCACAACGGGAATCATCATGTTGCCGACGGCGTAGACCCAGTCTTGCGCGAACGCCTTGGAGGGAATGCCGGTAAACGTCAGCGAACTGAGCATCGTCGCGAAGATGCTGCATCCGGCCGCCCACCAGGGAATCTGCTTGCCACCACGAAAAAAATCGTCGGTATTCCTGTTTTTCTTCGTGAAATAGACGCCGACGCCGACCATCGCAAGCAGATAGCCGAACAGCACGATATAGTTGACGATTCCAAAGTCTCGGCTCGAGACGATTGGCTTGACGCTCCAGACTTTCGGCGAACGCACACGCGGGCGCACCTCGCCACTGGGGATGATGATCGCGCCATCCCACTCCACGGCAATCGTCGTGACGTGATTTCGCGGGATCGCACCGGCGTCCGTCCACGTGTCGGTAATCGTGTGGTAGGCGAGCGACTGCCTGGGAAAGCCGGGGTGATCATTTCTGAGTTCGTTGCCTTTGAAAAACAACGAACCGTCCGCACCCCCCAGAACAAAGATGTGACTCTGCCCGCTGTCGATTCCGGTTCCCGCCATGACACAGCGGGGAACATCCGCTCGCTTCCGCCAGTGGCCCGTCGCCGGCGTGTACTCCCAGACATCTTTCAGGAACGCGACGTCTTCTACACTCGGACCCCCCTGCCGACGTCCACTCATCACGTAGACACAGTCATTGTAGCCGTTGTGTTGCGGGACGGTGAGATTCAGCGCCCGCGAGGGGCCCGGCCATGGCGTGAGCTCCCTCCAGACAAACTCGCCAGGCTGGCCCTTCCTCGACAGATCGAGCGACCAGAAGTTCGTCATCGCCGTTTCGAGCGACGCTCCGCTTTGTCCCCCCGCGAGATAGATCACGTTGCCGACGAGTGCAGCGGCTCCATACGCACATGGCTTCGGCAGCGGGGGATAGTCCGTCACTGTGACTTGCCCCGTCGATGCGTCCCATCGCAGCAGGATCACTTTGTCGAACGTCTCTTCCGCATGGTTACCGCCCATGCAGACGATGCCATCTGGAGTTGAAACCGCCGCGCCGTAAGCGATTGGACGTGCGAGCGTTCCGCCGTCCCTCCAGACGTATCCATCGCCCGTCTTGGTCAGGACATGAATCCGATCCTGCCAGACCTTTTTGTTGTCCCAGACCGGTTGAGGAAAATTGGCTCCCCCAGCGACGATCAGCGCGTCGTTGTGTACGCCGGCAAATGGCCCTGCAACGCCTAGCTCATCTGGGAGTGGCGGCAGTTCAGTCCACGCAAGCATGTCGCCGCCGGCCACGTCATCCGACGCGAAAACGGTCTGAATGGCGAAACACGCCATGACGAGTAAGACAGAAATGACAGATCGCATTGTCATTCGGAGCGTTTTCAGAAGTCGCCGCGGAATCACTGTTTTGCCAGCGCATCCAATTCATGTAACTTGAAACGAACACTTAGAATGTAGGGAGCTTCGCCTTTCGACCAATGTCCATACGTCGTGACCACAAACGTCCCGTCAGGCAGAACCTCGACGCCGGGATACGTCGTGTCGTAGCCCTTCGTGTTGTCTTTGAGGCGGACCGAGTATTGGCCCTCGCGACCGTTCACGATGTCGTCCCATGTTCCGACCCAACCGACCCAGTCACCCTCGAAGGGACGCCCTGCCACACGTTGCTTCGGCGAACGGCAGCGAAAGCTGATGAACAGCCTTCCATCGGGGCCGTACTTGCCGGTGTGCCGATCACCCGTCAAAGCAAGCGGTAATTCTCTCGGCTCGGTCCATGTCTGGCCCTCGTCGTCGGAAAAGATCACGTGCGAGTTCTTGCGTCGAGCATTCTCACGCAACAGAACCGCCATGCGTTTGCCATCCGGCGATCGAATGCAACCCGGCTCGCAGAGATGCACATCGGCGGATCGGTAGACAACTTCGGGAAAAGACCACGTCAGACCGCCGTCCTTCGAAAACGTCTGGTAGAGCTTAAATAGGCCCGTGCGTTGCGGGTTCTCTGTGAAGAAGCGACCGTCGTCGTGGAACATCGCGAGGTAGTGCCCTTCGCCTGTGTTCAGAGCTTCAACGAAACCCATGACGACGATTCCGCCCCAATCGCCGACAGACTTGAGTTCACTCCAGTTCGCGCCGTCATCCTCCGTCACCGCCAGCCGAGCCGGATAGAGACCCGACCACATGATGATCCGCTTCGTGCCGTCGGGGCCGATGACACGGTGCAGCGTCGGCACCTCTTTCGACGTGGCCCAGCTTGCCGGTGTCGGCAGGCGGTCACTCCAGGTAAGTCCGCCGTCTGCGCTGCGTTTGTAGACGAGTGCGCCACGACCGTGCCCCTTCGGGTAGACGCACAGCATCGTCTTACCGTCCTCCAGCAGGCACGTCGTCGGATGACCCAGGTACTGTCCGGCCTCCCGATCGACAACAACTTGACGATGCACATGATCATTCAGATCGAGTGTGGTTGGATATCCGTTCTTCGGTTCTTCTGCGATGGCGCTCTGGGGCGCCGCAGCAAAGAGCAGGATCACAATGAGGATTCGCATAATTCAGCACCGATAGTTCTGTGGATTCAGACTTGGGGACCGGTAAGAAAAAGGCTTTGTCGGAAAACTCCGTCGTCGGCCCGAGAGCGAGCGTTTTTTCGCCTGGCAAGGACGGCGAAGCAGGCGATGTTGGTTTTATCGTCGATACAGCCGGATGCGGACAGGCGGACAACCCTGTTGCCTCGTGCAGCCCCTGCTGCGCTAGCAGCGTCGAACAGCTAAGAAAACAAGCCGCTCGAAGCCAGATCGAGTTTTCCGACACAGCCAAGTGCCTATCGAACGCCCTGCAACGCCTCATGTACTTCTCCGCCGTGACGGGCGATGATCTCGGAGATTTCCACGATGTCTTGCGAAGAAGTACGGAAGTTGACGATGCAGGCGCAGCAGACCCCGTCTCATTTGTTCCTTTGCGGCTCCTTACTACGCAGGCTGCATTTTGAATCCTGGGGTTGAGTTCGACAATTCGATTTCTTCCTCGGTCATGTCCTCCTCGATCTCCGCAAATAGGGGCGATGATAGATAGCGTTCACCGGTATCGGGAAGCATACAGAGGATCACCGATCCCGGATCGGCCTTCTCCGCGACCTCGATGGCGACGGCTAGGGTGGCGCCGCCGGAGATTCCGGTGAAAAGGCCCTCCTTTTGGGCCAGCTTGATTGACCACTCGATGGCGACGGGGCCGGGCACCGGGATCAACTCGTCGTAATAGTTGTTGTCGATGGCTTCCTGCAGCACATAGGGAATGAAGTCGGGGGTCCAGCCCTGGACCGGGTGCGGTTCGAAGGCCGAATGGCTCACGGCCGGGGCATTCTCGGCGTCACGCTCCTGGACGATGCCGCTACCGATGATCTGGGCATTGGTGGGCTCGCTGAGAATGATCTTCGTATCGGGACGTTCCTTGCGTAGCACGCGGCCGACGCCGGTGATTGTGCCTCCGGTGCCATAACCGGTCACCCAGTAGTCGAGCCTTTCACCTTCGAAATCGGCCAGGATTTCCCGAGCAGTGGTGTTCTCGTGTATCTTGGCATTGTCTTCGGTCTCGAACTGCCGGGCCAGGAACCAGCCATTGGCGTCGGCCAGTTCCTTGGCCTTCTTAATCATGCCAAAGCCCTTTTCAGCCCGGGGCGTAAGCACCACCTTGGCCCCGAAGAAGCGCATCAGCTTGCGGCGTTCGATGGAGAAACTGTCCGCCATGGTGACGACCAGGGGATAGCCCTTGGCCGCACAGACCATAGCCAGGCCGATGCCGGTATTGCCGCTGGTGGCCTCTACCACTGTCTGGCCGGGCGTTAGGTCCCCCCGCCGTTCGGCTTCCTCGATGATGCTGATGGCCAGCCGGTCCTTAATCGAAGCGGCGGGATTGAAAAACTCCGCCTTGGTATAGAGGCGGACATGATCTGGGGCCAGGTTGTTGACTCGGATACAGGGCGTGTTACCGATCGTGTCTACCACGCTCTCATAAAGACGGCCGCGGCCGTCAGTCGTGCGGGACTCATTCGAAGTCATGGTGTTTCTCCTGTTTTCTTAAGTTCAGCTCCTTGCGATGCGGAATCCGCAGCATTACATGGTACTGCGAATCTCGGTACTGGGTCCTACTGTACTGCAAGCTCGTAAATGTTTGAATGTTTTCTCCAGATGATGCAATATCATTGCAAGAGGGACTTCACTCCTCGGATATTGCGATGACACTGTGTTGCGTTCTGAAAAAGATCACGCCATCCGATATCGCTGGAGTAGCGAGACAGTTGTCCTTCAACGAGTTGACCGCCAGGACCTCAAATGCCTTTCCAGGCTTTACCACAAAAACGTCACCTTTTTCCACGGTACAATAGATCGCATTTCGAGATGCTACGGGTGATGCCATGAACCATCCGCCGGCCTTTAGTTTATGATCATAGATCAGCTCTCCATCTCGTAAATTAAAACAGGCGAAGCCGCCCTTGTCATGCAAGCGGTACAAATAGTCACCGATCACAATGGGTGTCGGCATATAGGCTCCATCCCCTCGGACACTCCACGCAACAGATTCGTTGGATTGCTCCGCCTCATTGAGAGTGATGTCTCCAGTCGCGCTGATCTTCACCGCATAAATTGGGCGCAATTTGCCGTGGGCACTGGTAAAGAAGATCAAATCCTCGCCAACGACCGGCGTAGGCACGGGGATGTCGCCCCCTTCTCGCATGGACCAAACCTCTCTGCCCGTGCCGAAATCGTAGCCGCCGATGTGCCGATATCCATTTATGGCGATGCGTGTGATGCCATCGTGCGCATAAATGGAGGGTGAACACCATGTGGGCACATCATTCCGAGGTGTGCGCCAGAGTTCTTTCCCATTGGCAACATTAAAAGCGCCCAGGAACGAATTCTCCAGGACATCCACCTGGATGAGCAGAGTGCCTTCGTGAATGATCGGTGAGCTGCCGAATCCCCACTGCGCCTTGGGGACACGATAGTAGGTCGCATTCAAGACACCAAAGTCCTTTTCCCACAATAGTCTTCCCTCCATGTCATAACAGAAGAGCCCTTCAGAACCGAAAAACGCGACGACGTGTCTCCCGTCCGTGACGGGCGTCGAATTGGCATGCGAGGATTTCGGATGACGTTTCACCTTCGGGATTCCGCGGTGGGCAACCTGTTGCCATAGGACCGCCCCGGTGTTCTTATCGATACAGTAGAGGATCCATTCATGCCATGACTCATTCTCAATCGGTTCGATATCACCAGACAAACCGGTCTTGACATCCGTATTGCCCTCTCTGGTCGTTGCCGTAGTGATAAACAGTTTATCGCCCCAGATGACGGGACAAGAATGGGCAAGCCCCGGGATCGGCAACGTCCATTTAACATTCGTTGACTCTTCGATGTCCCACGTCACCGGCGTTATCGAGTGCGATACCCCACTCGCATTGGGCCCCCGAAACGCCGGCCAGTTTTCAGCGCGGTCTTGTGACAGAAGACCGGGAGTCAACGCCAAACCGTGTAGCATAACCGACAGGGCAATGAAAGATTTCATGGTAGAGCCTCCTTTTATTGGCCTATTGCCATCCTTTGATTCCATGGAAACGGATTGCTGACATCAAAACACTGCCCATACCCAGGCGCTCACTCAAACGGTGGACTCAAAGTCGGTGTTGTGAGTCAACGTCGAGTTCACCGATGGCGGCCTCTCGGAAATCCTTGAATGCCGGCATCTTAATCGATTCTGACAACCGGAACCCGATCCCAGGGAAAGGCGAGGGTTGGGGTGTTGGCATACCGCTTCGTGCGAATGACCATGCGAGCACCTGCGCCGGGGGACAAGCGGACTGTGAAAGAGGGTTGGCCGACCGGGATCTGGCGCTTACCGATGACGACGGAGATGCATTGGTGTTCGGCGTAGGCGCCCGTCTGCACGACGATTTCTCGCGATCGTGTTTGGCTCACGTTGACCAACGTCACGGCGACATGATCCGCGGTCATCTGATCGATGAGTGCTGCGACATCCGGTGCGATGCCGGCGCGGCGGGTGACTGGATCGAAGTAGCGCAGTCGGCAGTGCAGGGGTGCGGCGCCACGGCCCGGGTCCAATCCGGCCAGCATTAACTGGCGCAGCGTCCCGATCGTCGCTGGGTTGAATTCCATCGGATCATCGGCCAGACGCGTGTCCGGCGTCGTGCTGTCCTGGCGCATGGCCGCGATCTTGGTGCGGATTATGGCAAAGTCAGAGCGCAGTGCCTGATCGGGGTAGTCGGGATTCTCGCCGTCCAGGAACGCAATCCATCCGCTCTTGGGCAGCCGGGCTCGGTCTTTCGCATCGCAGGTGAAAAAATAGCATTCCAGCGCTCCTGCGGACCAAGGCTCGGGGGCGAAGGCGTACCAGCCCTCGTCGCCGTACATGCGGGGATACACAGTCCTGCCGTCGATCTGCCGGCTGTTCGAGTTGACCTTGTCGATCATCTGCGCCCAAGCGTCGATGTAGCGGCGATCGCCCGTGAGCAGGAATGCGTTAGTGAATCCTATCAGGCCGCGCTCCACACGGTTCCGGTGGGCCATCGCTCCGGTTTGCGGAACCTCGACCGAGAAGCCCCAGCCGTAGACGCCGCCGTACCACTTGCCGCCGGCCGCGCCACCGATGGTGCCGTCCAGTCCGATGTTGCTGGGGATGATGCCGTCGTTCGCCCGCATGCGTTCGAGCCAGGCGTCGACGTATTCCAACAGCCACTGCTTGTACTTTGGTTCGCCGGTGAGCATGAACGCGTTGGCGGCCAGAGTCGTGGCGCCCATGTTCTGAGGGTGGTCGCCGATGATGTCGGTATAGTCTTTGAAGTGAGCCACCATTTCGGCATAGGTCCGCTCGCCGTGTCCGAGATGAAAACGGCCCTCCACTTCGATCGGGTCGCCGGCCCAATCCAAACCAGTGGCCTTGCGCATCAGCGGTCCGCGGCTGCCGTTGAACATGCTGCGAATAATCTTGTGCCGTGGGTCATAGTTCGGGGCTGCAGGATCTTCGTTCATGTAGAAGCCGGCGTAGCGCCTGACGCGGTGACCAAAGCGGACGTCGTAGGGATCGGAGAGTCCCTGCAGGTTAAACACCCGCAGCCCCTCGCCGTTGTGCATCCAGTCGAACATCACGGGAAACTCTTTGTAGTACATCCCGTCGCGTGCGAAGGGCACATCAACCGTCTTCGCCTCGGTGTATTGCCGCAGGTGACCTTCCCACGCCTTCTTGTACATGTGCAGGATGTCGTCCGAGGCGCCGAGCGCGTGCAGAATGGGCCAATCGGCCACATTCTCGATCGCATCGTCGGGGCCATCGTCGCCTCCCCAGCGTTCCACACACATCAGATAACCGCGCTCGTCGAAGTACTTGTCGAAGAACTCACGGCACGCCGCCGTGTTCGCCCGCAGCAACTCCCGTTCAAGCAACGCCCACGATGGGGGCGCCATGGGCGTTTCAATCGCAATCGTGACGTGGTCCGCGGAGAGTCCGCAAGCGGTTGAGATGAAGACTGCGACAATTGCCAACGCGGAGATGTTCAATTTCAGGGTTGACTGATAGGACATTTAACTTCCTCCGACAGGAGTGTTATACCACCGGCCGAGTGCAGCGAGGTGCAATTGGAGCCGCTTGTTCAAATCATTTTTTCTCACGGAGGGACCGGCAAGAAATAACCTGGACTTTTGAATGCCCAATGGTACCTCATCTTTGATCGCTTCTCAATCGCCAAATCCGCTACCTAGAACGGCTACGCCTGTGGTTTCGCTCAATCGGGCGCGACCAAATAGGGGCACACTTGGACTCCAAATTGTTCTTTAGGTTTTATAACTCCGTTCGTCGAAGTCTGAGGGAATTGGTAATCACGGAAACGGAGCTGAAGCTCATTGCTGCCGCCGCTATCATGGGTGAGAGCAGCAGGCCAAAAAACGGATACAGCACACCCGCCGCGACCGGAACACCGGCGGTGTTATAAAAGAAGGCAAAGAACAAGTTCTGCCTGATGTTACGCATGGTCGCTCGGCTTAATCGTCTGGCCCGGACAATACCCCGTAAATCACCTTTGACTAAAGTGATTCCAGCACTTTCCATTGCCACATCCGTGCCGGTGCCCATGGCAATGCCGACTTGCGCCTGTGCCAGTGCCGGAGCATCGTTGATGCCATCACCCGCCATGGCGACAATGCGCCCTTCTGCTTGGAGCTGCTTGATGACTTCGGCTTTTTGTTCAGGCAATACTTCGGCTTGGACTTGATCGATCTGCAGTTTGCTGGCAACAACCTCTGCGGTGGCCCGGCTATCGCCGGTGAGCATGACTATCTCGATGCCTTCGGCACGCAAATCGCGGATGGCTGCCGGTGTCGATTCTTTGATGGGGTCCGCGACACCCATCAAACCCGCGGCTTTGCCATTGATAGCAATCAACATGACCGTTTTGCCGTCGGCGCGTTGTTGGTTCGCCTGTAACGCCAAGTCCCCTGCATCGACGCCCAGGCTTTCCAGAAGTTTGGTATTACCAACCGCCACCGCATGTCCATCCACTTCACCCGTGACACCCTTGCCGGTAACGGACTGGAAGTTACGGGTCTTAACCAACTCAATCCCTCTCTCTGCCGCTCCCATGACAATCGCTGCCGCCAACGGATGTTCGCTGGCCCGCTCGAGGCTGGCGGCTAACCGTAGCACTTCATCTTCGACAAACCCTTCTTCTACTACCTGCACGGCGACCAGTTTCGGTTTTCCTTCAGTCAGTGTACCGGTCTTATCCACTACCAAGACCTCGACCTTCTCCATGATCTCAAGCGCTTCGGCATTCTTTATTAATACTCCGGCCATAGCGCCACGGCCCATTCCCACCATGATAGAAATAGGGGTCGCGAGCCCCAATGCACAGGGACAGGCGATGATCAATACCGCAACGGCACTCACAAGCGCATGCGCCAGGCGTGGCTCTGGTCCCACCCTCCACCAGACAACAAATGCGATCACGGCAACACCCACCACGGCAGGCACAAAATAGCCTGCCACCCTATCGGCCAGTTTTTGAATAGGGGCTCGTGATCGTTGCGCCTCAGCCACCATTTTGATGATCTGTGCGAGCAAAGTATCTGAGCCAACGTTTTCTGCCCTCATTAATACGCTTCCTGTCCCATTCACCGTCGCACCGATCAGCTTGTCACCGGACAACCTCGCCACCGGCGTGGGCTCACCCGTGACCATGGATTCGTCCACGTTGCTCTCACCTTCGATGACCGTGCCATCTACAGGCACTTTCTCGCCGGGTCGAACACGCAAGGTATCGCCGGGCTGTACCTGCTCCAGGGGTATGTCTTCTTCCGTTCCATTGCTTCGCACGATACGCGCCGTATTGGGGGCGAGTCCGAGTAACATCGCAAGGGCCGCATGGGTTCGTGAGCGGGCGCGTAATTCAAGGACTTGCCCCAGAAGCACCAGCGTCGTGATGACGGCGGCTGCTTCAAAGTAGACACCTACCACACCTTCCGTCTGCATGACGGGTGGGAAAACCTGAGGGATCAATAAGGCCACGACGCTATAGAGCCAAGCCACTGAGACACCCAATGCAATTAAGGTGAACATGTTGAGATTCCAAGTCCGGATGGATTGCCAGCCTCGAACAAAAAATGGCCATCCCCCCCACAACACAACCGGTGTTGCCAACGCAAACTCAATCCATTGAACCGTCTGCATGGAAAGTCCATCCGGTAATCCTGCAGGAAGCAAATCAGCCATCATCGCCAGAATAAACACCGGCAAAGCAAGCGCGGTGCAGACCCAAAAACGATGGCTCATGTCGATGAGTTCTTCGTTTTTTTCTTCAACGGTAACCGTAACGGATTCGAGTGCCATACCACACTTGAGGCAATTGCCAGCATGATCCTGTACGACCTCATGATGCATGGGACAGGTGTACCCGGTTTTAGTCGCAGGTAAAAGTACGCCCATTGGCTCCAACGCCATGCCACACTTGGGGCAACTACCGGGTCCCTGCTGTTGAATTTCGGAGTGCATAGGGCAGGTGTATGTGCTCGACTCGTCACCTGTTTCCTGAGGTGGGCTCTCCCTGTCCAGATATCGTTCTGGCTGCTCCCTGAACTTTTTCAGGCAATGTTCGCTGCAGAAATAAAAATATCCGTCCGCATCATGGAAAGCGTATTTGGAATCACTCGACACCACCATGTTGCAGACCGGATCTTTTCGCTGCCCTTTTCCTTCATTGGGTTCTGCACTCATGTCTGCCATTGGTATTCGTCCCTTTCTAGCGAACGATGAGACCAGGAGATCGTCAATCGCGCAGCGATTGAGGAGTACCCTGGATTGAATTGTGATAACTTGGTCGAGAAAGGGCTCTCGGCTATCAGTAGTCCTGTCTATTGAATACCCTACTTGATTTCCGCAATGCCTGCTCCACCTTCTTCAAGACTTTGTACATGTTATCCACGTCGGTCGAGTCCAATACCGCGAGCTGAGCAAATTCTATACTGGCCTTCACCAACCGGAATGCAGGACTATAAATAGCTGGTTCTTTGGAAGTGGCACGTAATTTGTTCGCTCTATCAGCGAGTTTGTTTAATTCAGGCTTCCAGTTTTTCATGGGCTTGGTTGGTTGTGTTCTTTGACGGCCCGGTTGAACTGGTTCTAGGCTTTCGATGATACATTGATTCTGTTTGGCCCTCAGATAGGTTTCTTTTAACCTTTGCCTGATGCCGCCGCCAAAAGTGACATTATATGTTTGAAAAAGGCCATCGTACACAATTGTCCCTTTAAAAGGCAATAGAACAGTCTGTATGTATAGAGGGAGATGGGAACGATGGATCAGCTCCTCGAATCCTTGATAAAGCCCTAGTACGGCATATACATTATCGCTTTTTATTAAAACTGCGTATCGCTTCAAGAATCGTTCGACATGAAAGTCTCCTTTAATATAGTTTTTCCAGTTAGACACAATTGCGAGGCTATCCTTTGAAAAGCTCTGAGGATTCTCTTGAACAAAGGCATCAATCAGTGTTTTATCTCCGTAAAGGGCCATCCGAACTTTATGTTTTTCTTCAGCAGAACGACTTGCGTAGTTTTCGAGACTGTCTACGTCGGCAAGAATATGGAGTCTTTGATTTACAAAATATTGCAGTGCCCACATCAACTCCAAAAACAGTTCCGCATCTTGTTCAGATAGTTTCATAACAGGCCTGCTCCTGATATTGGGATAGTAACCGGGTAGGCCATAGGGCCTTTCGGCCCCAGCCCCCCATTAAGAACCGAGTCCGGAGAACGCGTCATACTCTGGAAAGACCACCCCATTCGGTACAGGGTTCTGCCACAAGTGGAGTACGTCAAAGCCTCCACATCGTCACCAGGTCTAAAGGACACCTGGCAGTTATACGGCGTTCTTTCCGACAGCATCAGCTCTGTCCCATTCATCGCTGACCGCCGACAGCACCAGCCCCGGCTGGACTACTGCATCAATCAAGAAATGAGCCGCTATGCAGGGGGCTAAGCTGCGATCACCAACAGCATAGACCACGGCTAGTGCCGCGCCGATAATGCCGGTGGCAACCGCCGTTGTTAAAGCAACGTGGACACTCCCCTTGATCAAGCCCCAGAGGGCATGGGCGACGCCAAAGACCAACGCGGAGGCTATGATCTGAAGAGGCACGATGTCGCCAGCCTGCATAACGCCGTCCATGACGATGCGCCGGAAAAACGCTTCCTCAACAACGGCCGCACCAACAGCAGCCCACAGTGAGAGCCCCTTCAGGAACGAGATTTCCCGTCAGGTCTGCCCCATCCGTGGGAAATTCTTCATCGTGAAAGCGATACAGCCTGTCGCAACGAGGAAGGCCAAAAGCCAAGCGGCGGGTGTACCAGTAATGCCCGATTCGAAGCCGAGTGGGTAGAGGAAAGAGTCTCCGCGGAGGTAGTCAATCATTGGAACGCTCAAGGCGGCACCAGCGACACCAAAAAGGATAGTGGTGGTTATTCGTGGATCTCGTCGTTCATTTTTGGCCTTGCATCCTATGTTTTCTGCATTTGGTTCTGCACTCATGTCTGCCATTTGTACTCGCCCCTTGGTAGCGAACGCAAAGGTAATCGACGGGAGCCAAGCGCCGATGACGTTCGTATTTCACTTCGAGCGAAACGGCTGGCTCCCGTTCGCTGGACCGACGTTGTTGGCCTTCTCAGTTTCCGCGCCAGTATCTCGGCTAACAAACCTGTTCTATACAAAAAAAGTCTTTACCATGGGTAACAGCAGGAACGTTACAACCGAATGTCCGGCATAAACTAAAAACATGGCAATGAGGGCATGGATCGCATTATCGCTAAAGAAATAACCCATCAAGCCCAGAAAAATAGCGATATTGAGGTAGGACGCAATCCCGCCAATTAGGAACCCTAGGGTGTCGCCCACTGCCCCGGCGACCAAGGCAACCCCGACTAATTGCAGCACTTTTACAAAAAACGGGTCAAAGGAATAGCCGAACCAACTGCATAATCCCAATCCCAACATCATCACCACGGTATACAGGATTGTCTTGCCAACAACAATGATCAGCATCCCTTGGAACGGATTGTCGTAGGCCGTGTTACTGAGAAACATAACATCAATCATCATGATCACAATCGCCAGGCCAATGCAGGCCAGCGGGATATAAATATCTTTGATCTTGGGCGTGTTCTCATTCATTTCAATTCTGTTTCTCCTCTGGGGACCCATTAGCCCTCCAGCACGAAGCGGGGGGGGGCCGCAAGGCACGATCGGTCCCGCACAAACGACCGGTGTATTTATGTCATATGTCAGTTAAATTTCAGTCTC
>JADFMM010000209.1 GCA_022563885.1 Planctomycetota bacterium
TTAGTGGATTAACTTTAACTCTTCGCCGCAAACGGCGGGGAATACAACCCCAAGAGATTAAATACAACAATTTAGATGTAA
This sequence comes from Planctomycetota bacterium, assembly GCA_022563885.1. Lineage (GTDB taxonomy): Bacteria > Planctomycetota > Phycisphaerae > Sedimentisphaerales > Anaerobacaceae > JAIPFM01. The sequence continues at coordinate 82 of JADFMM010000209.1, forward strand.
AACCATATTGTTGTATATTATATATAAACTAACGAATAGTCAACCTATAAAACTAAATTGTTGTGAAACTTTTTTGTTTTATTCTTATAGGGAATGCGTAAGCCGAGGAAGCCGCTTTAACCCGCAGGAGGGCTCCTGCACGAATCAGATGGAAGCCCGGCCCTACCAAGCCAGTATTAGCGGCTCTCCTAGGTCGACTCCAACGGCAAGAGCAGCAAGGCCCGGCAACCCCCCTCTTTTCGGTTGGCGAGGCTCAGTTCTCCCCCGTGCGCCTCGGCAATCTGCCGACTCAGGGCCAGGCCGATGCCGGAACCTTCGGGTTTGGTGGTGAAGAAGGGGACAAACAGGTCTTTGTCGGCGGGGAGGCCGGGACCGTCATCATCGATCCACACGTGCAGGTGGGGACCGCGGATCTTCCAGGAAAGGATCACGCAGCCCGTAGCGTCGGGGTGCGTCTCCAGACTGGCTTCGACGCCGTTGGAGATAAGATTGATCAAGAGCTGGTCGAGTTGGCCGCGATCGGCAGCCAACGCCCGCTCGGGGCCCGGGAGCACCTCTATCGAAAGGCGCGTTTCCAGGCCGGCGCAGTGATGGATCCAGGTCTGAACCGCCATCTCGGCCGGGCTCGGTTCAGGCAGGCGCGTGAGTTGTGAGTAGGAGGCGATGAAGCGCCCCAATGTCTCGGAGCGCTCGGCAATGATGCCCAAGCCCTCCGCGATATCCGCCTCCCAATCGGCGGCGGAAGTGCCCTCCTTGAGCTGTGCATTCAGAGACCCGGCCACGGATTGAATCGGGGTGAGGGAGTTGTTGATCTCGTGCCGCAGGATTTGAATCAAACGCTGCCAGGACTGCCGTTCCTCGGCGTGCAGGGTGCGGGTCAGATCGGACAGAAAGACGAGCTGGTGCGTGACACCCCGAGTCCGATAGGCCGTCCGCCTCAATTCCCACCTGCCGGTCCGGGCCGGCAGGGTCAGATCCAGCAAGCGGCGGTCGGGTCCCTCCAGGCAGTCGGCAAGCCCCAAGGCCGCTGCGGCCCGCCCCAACAGATCTCGTTCGTCTCGATCAAATAGGCGGCGTCCGCTCTCGTTGATGAGCTGCAATTGCCCGGCCTGGTTGAAACCGAAGAGCGCGATGTCGATCTCCGCCATGATCTTTCGCATGAGTGCCGTGCCTTCGACGGCATCGAAGCGCTGATCCTGGAGGAACTGAGCCAAGGTATTGATTTCGTAGACCAATTCGCCCATCGCATCCTGTTGACCGGCACCCCGGACGCGCATGGAGTAGTCGTTTTCACGCAGCGCCTCAACGAGGTTGGTCAGCGTACGCAAAGGGAAGATGAGTTTGGACCGCAGGGAGAAGGCAAACCCCAACCAGCAGAGCACCACCAGGAGTGACAGCGCGACCTTGATATGGTTTGCGTAGTCACCTCTCCACAGAAGGAGAAGCGCGACACCGACGCCGGCAAGCCCGCTGAGCAGCGAGTAGACTAGGATGTACCTTTCGAATTTCATTTTTCAGATCGCGGGTCACAGTTCACAGATCGCAGTCGGGCAAAGCCTGTTCTATGCTGTGATCTGTGATCCGCGATCTGTGATCTATCTTAACTCATCCCATACTTCTCCAGCCGCCGATAGAGCGCAGCGCGGCTGAGTCCCAGCGTGGCGGCGGCCTTGCTGATGTCCCCCGCCGATCTCTCCAAGGCCTTGCGCAAGGCCCAGCGCTCGATTTCTTCGATGGTCATCCGCTCAAACACCGGGGCACTCTGCTCCCGAGTCGTAAGTCCCAGGTCACCGGGATGCAGACGATCATCCTGTGACATAAGTACGGCCCGCTCGATGGCATGGTCCAACTCACGCACGTTGCCGGGCCAGGGATAGTCGAGCAGAAACTGGAGGGTATTAGCGGTGAAGCTGGTTATCTCCTTACGATACTTGGTGACATAACGCTGTAGAAAGTGGTTGGCCAGCAGGGAGATGTCCTCTCGACGCTCGCGCAGCGGCGGGATATGGAGCAGGACTGTGTTGAGCCGATAGAGCAGATCTTGACGAAAGCGTCCCTGCGCCACCTCCTCATCGAGATCGGCGTTGGTGGCCGAGAGAATGCGGGCATCGACGTGACAGGTCTTCGACGAACCGATACGCTCGAATGCGCCATTTTCCAGAACACGAAGCAGTTTGGACTGCATCTGCCGCGGGACTGCAGCGATTTCATCCAAGAACAGCGTGCCTTGGTGCGCCAATTCGAATCGACCTATCCGATCCGTTTTCGCATCGGTGAAGGCACCGGCCACATGGCCGAACAGCTCCGATTCGAAGATCGTGTCCGGGATGCTAGCCGTGTTGACGGTGACCATGGTCTTCTGGTGACGCTGCGAGGCACGGTGCAGGGCTTCGGCCACGACGCCCTTGCCGCTGCCGTTTTCGCCGGTGATCAACACGTTGGCATCAGAAGGCCCGACGCGGTCGATTATCTCCAAGACGGGTCGCATGGCGGGCGACTCCGCGATCAACTGGTGAACATCCGCGGCGCGGAGGCAGTCCACTTCCCGTTCCAGCCGCTTGCCCCTGCGCAGGGCTCGCCCTAACTCCAGTTGCGTTTGCAGAACCGCCAAGAGCCGCTCGTTTTGCCAGGGCTTAGGCACGAAGTCCCTGGCACCCCGCCGCATGGCTTCGACGGCCAGTTCCACGCTGCTCCACGCCGTCATCACGATAATAGGAAGCGTGTCGTCGATTTGCTGGAGACGTGCGAGCAGATCCAGGCCCTGCTCGCCCGAGGTCTCACCTCTGACATAGTTCATGTCCATCAACAGAACATCGAGGTCACGCGCCTTGACGAGATCTATGATATCTGTCACGCTGCCGGCGCAGGTGATTTGGTAATCATGAGGCTTGAGCAACAGGCGGAGCGCCTTCAGCACATCCGCCTGATCGTCGGCGATGAGCAGGCTCGGTTTGGGTCTGTCCATACCTGTCTCCAAAGAGGTCGGGGCGATGATAGAGGATGCCCCTAGGACGAGCAAGCCAAAAGGAAGAAACTGGTTCTCATCAGTAGTCAGTGGTCGCGTAATCGGTAATCGGTAGCCGGTAGTCGGTTCGCGAAGCAACGAACACCACGCCACCGACTACCGGCTACTGACTACCGACAACTCTGTCACACCCAGAGATTTCTCTTGAGTCAGCCTTGAATCTCTGGCAGGTTACACCTTTGACACGTTTTTGAGGACCACGTATGCCCTTTAAGTCAATCGGCCTCGCCGACCCCCTCGTGCAGGGTATTCTGGCCACCGGCTATACAGCACCTACAGAGATCCAGTCGGAGGCGATCCCGGCGGCCATGCGAGGCCAGGACATCATTGGCTGCGCACAGACCGGCACCGGCAAGACCGCCGCCTTTGTGCTGCCGATATTGAACCGGCTCTGCCACGAGAAGACCCACAAGAAGAGACGCATCAAGTCGCTGATCGTCACCCCTACGCGCGAGCTGGCCCTGCAGATCGAACAGTGCATCGGCGAGTATGGCCGCTTCCTTTCCCTGCGGACAGTCACACTCTACGGCGGTGTCAGCATCACCAAGCAACTGGACGCCCTGGCGCGAGGGGTGGATATCATTGTGGCAACGCCGGGGCGGCTCCTAGACCACATCCAGCGCGATTCGGTCGACCTGAATTCCCTCGAGGTCCTCGTCTTGGATGAGGCGGACCGCATGCTGGACATGGGTTTCATCAAGGATGTGCGGCGCATCATCAAGACATTGCCTAAGAAGCGACAAACGCTACTCTTCTCCGCCACGATGTCCTCCGAGGTCAAGGGCTTGGCCTCAAGTATTCTGAAGTCTCCCAGGGTCATTCAGATTGGCAAGCAGGAGAATCCCCTCGACACGATCCAACAGAGCCTCATCTACGTCGAGAAGGAACAGAAGATGGCCCTGGTGCTCCATCTGCTGGAAACAACGCACATGTTCAGCGTGCTCATCTTCTCCCGGACCAAGTATGGCGCAGACAAGATCAACCGAAAGCTCACCCAGGCCAACGTTCAGTCGGTCGCCATACATTCCAACCGTACACAAAAGCAGCGACAGAGCGCGTTGGAGGGTTTCCGGGCTGCCAAGTTTCAAGTGATGGTCGCCACCGACATTGCGGCCCGCGGCATCGATGTGGAAGGCATCACCCACGTGATCAACTACGATGTCCCCAATCTTCCCGAAGACTACATCCACCGCATCGGACGGACCGGGCGGGCCACGGCCACCGGGGACGCCATCACCCTGGTGTCTACGGAGGAGAAAAAGGCCATTCAGATGATCGAAAAATTCATTGGGTGCAAGATTCGACCACGGCGAATCGAGGGTTTCACGCCGGTGCCCGGCACGCCACCCGTGGGTCACGCTTCCGGCGGTAGAGGCGCGTCGCAATCGATACACCCCCTGGCCAAGAAATCGAAGAGACGCAACACCTCGTCGGCCCCTCGCCGCCCAGGTCGCAAAGCCAGTCCAACTCGACGCAGGGGTCCCTCGGCCAAAAGATCCCGCTCGTAAGGGATCGGCAAGAAATAAGTTGAACAATTTGAGGTCCAAGTGGGCATTCAAAAGTCCAAGTTATTTCTTGCCGTTCCCTAAGCGGCTATGGACGCGGCCGGTCCCCACTGGTGTGATCTTTAATCGAGGGTAACAGACTTGCCGATTACCGATTACTGCGTTTCCTGACAGCAAGACACCTATGCTGGAGCCCGCCGAACTTGAAGGCGGCAGACCTGCAGAAGAAACTTCGTTGCGCCGGAAGTTTTCTGCGGCACTCTTGGGTGTTGTTTTTGAAGTATCTTTCAAAAGTAATCCTTCAAGAATGGCGTCTTCTGACCGCGGTCTGCGTTGCTGGGTGATACTTTGGTGGGATTGTACGATGTGTAAGGTCTCTGCGTTTCGTGGTCCGAGGCGCTCCTGATACTATCGTGTACCGTCGAGCCTGTGTCACGGAAACCGCTCGAAGCTGTTCTCGGGTGGACACTAAGCGGTGTCAACGAGATTCACGTTGCCCGCAGATAAAGCATCCTTGTTCGATGTTTGACACGATTCAAAGGAGAAACAAATGGTTTCTAGAAATTCAAAAGTGATCAAGCCAAGCTGGCTGATTCTTGCATTTGTGGCGATCCTGGCGGCGCCCGGCCTAGCAGAGCACGTAGCGCCTCCGGTGCCGGACTGCCTGCACGAGTACCATTGGCTGGAGGCGGAGTGTGGCGACATTGTTGCCCCGGGTCAGCTAGGCGAAGATCCTGAGGCCTCCGACCGTGGCTATCTCACGACACCCGCCGGCACCGGCCGCTTCATCGAGCAGGTGGCCGGCCCTCTCATTGCGACCTATGACTACACCTTGGACTACGACTGTCACTCCCGCTACTACCTGTGGGCACGCGTCCGCTATGACTCTTACCAACACAACTCGTTTTGGGTAGCGTTCGATCATTCCGCCAATTTTCCCTGGCGCTTCAGCGATCAACTGACCGGCCTATGGCATTGGCAAAGACTGGGGTCGATCAGCGGCCTATCGAGCGGCGACCACAAGTTGTTCTTGAAGCTGCGCGAAGAACTGACCCAGGTTGATAAATTTCTCGTGACCAGTGATGCTGGCTTTACGCCAGAGGGTCTGGGGGACCCAGCCGAAAATAGCTGTGGCGATCCGGCGCCGGGTGATGGTGCAGGATGCGATCTCTGTGATCCCCAGATCAATCTGGGTGATCTGGTCGTCCTGAGAGATCCCTTTTACCCCAATGATGCCTTCGACGGCTGGCCCGCCATCGTCGTGGGTAAGGAGGCAGGTCACTATGCCCTGCTGACCCACCGCGAACTGACCCATATGGCACCTTACGCCAAGCCACAGGCCCCACAAGGCCAGGGCTTTCCCTACGACTGGGATCGCTACCGCGTCGCCGTGCCGGGTCCGGACCCCTTCAAGTATACGATCATCGTGCCGGAGCGCAGCCTCGAACAGTACCTCGATTGCCGCGGGCTCCTATCGTTTCACTGGGATGCACAGCGTCAAGCCTTCACGGGCTCCTTCCGCAGTGATGAGGGCTGGAGCGGCGACATCGACATCATGCGCGGGGTCGTACCCGATGGCATATCCGCCGGGGACAACGACAACATGCGTCTGCAAGGCATGCTGCACAGCAGCGAAAACACGGTGTTCTATCCCCTGGTGAGTTCCACGCTCCGTCCCTTGGCCCGCGAAGGCGATGTCGTCATACGCGAGATCCTCAACAACCCGTACGCGCCGGCCAACACGTACGGACTCGGCGTCATTGAATGCTGGAATTTGGACCGGCCGGGCGAATCGAAGATCATCTCATTAACCGATCTCGTCGGGTCCGGGGGGCCCGTCTTCGGCGGTGCCCGGGACGGAGTCGGCCCGAGTAACCCACCGAGCGACTCCGAGAGGCTGACCTGTATAACGGTCCACCTCCGGCCCTCCCCGTTTGACTTTACCGAAACCGGATCCTTCATCTCCTATGTCTGTTCCGACTGTGGTGTCATTCGCCGCATCGATCGATATCAGCCCAAGTTTGAAAATGGCAGAATGAGCGACAGTGACTACGCGCTAGTATTCGAGGGGACCCAGGAATGCTATATGCTGCCGCAGGGTCTCCACTTCGGCAGTTGGTCCGACCTCGAAGGCGAGCACTACCGGCTCGCCGGCTTCCAGGAGTATGCCGGTCCGGCCGGAACCGGGTTCGGGCAGGTCAGCATCGGTGGCGTCAGCTATCGACGCATAGGGTTTCTGGCGGCCCCGGTTGCCGTCTTCCCCTGCACCGAAGATCCGGTGAAAATGTACACGCTGGAGGTCACCTCGGGCAACGGTGGACATGTCACACCGGCTGAAGGAACCTTCACCTTCGAGCCAGGCACGTCCGTCACCTTGACGGCGGTCCCCGATCCCGGCTACACCTTTGACGGATGGACCACCGTCGGCGTTCCCGCGGGTACGATCAATCCCGCCAGCGCCACCGTGTCCTTTGCCATGAACGGCAACTACCGATTCAGCGCCAACTTTAAGAAGATCCCTGTGCCGGTGACCTATACCTTGAGGGTCTCCTCCGACACCGGCGGACATGTGACGCCCGCAGAAGGCAGCTTCACCCATAACCCGGGGACGTGGATCGCGTTAACGGCGGTAGCCGATCCCGGATACACCTTTGCCGGATGGACCACCACGGGCATTCCCGCGGGCACGATCAATCCCGCCAATCCCGCGGTCTGGTTTGCCATGAACGGCAACTACACCTTCCACGCCAAGTTCAAACGGGACCATGTACCGGTGACCTACACCTTGACAGTCTCTTCTGATAGCGGCGGACATGTGACGCCTGCTGAAGGCAGCTTCACCTATAACCCGGGGACGTGGGTCGTGTTAACGGCGGCAGCCGATCCCGGATACACCTTTGCGGGCTGGACCACCACGGGCATTCCCGCGGGCACGATCAATCCTGCCAGTCCCGCGGTCTGGTTTGCCATGAACGGCAACTACACCTTCCACGCCAAGTTTAAACGGGACCATGTACCGGTGTCCTACGCCTTGAAGGTCTCCTCGGGTACCGGCGGACATGTGACGCCCGCAGAAGGCAGCTCGACGCATAGTCCAGGATCTTTGGTTTCGTTGACTGCGGTTGCCGACGCCGGCTACATCTTCGATGGCTGGGCCACCACAGGCATTCCCGCGGGGTCGGTCAATCCTGCCAGCCCCACCGTGTCCTTTGCCATGAACGGCAACTACACCTTCCATGCCAACTTCAAACGAGTCTCTCAGCCGACGAGCTATACGCTGAAGGTCTCCTCGGACACGGGCGGTAACGTCATCCCCGCCGAGGGCACCTTCACCTTCAGCCCGGGCACCTGGGTCGCTTTGATGGCGATCGCCGATCCGGGCTACATCTTTGACGGGTGGACCACCACGGGCCTCCCGGCGGGGACCATCGATCCCGCCGATGCCATGGTCTTTTTCCCCATGAACGGCAACTACACCTTGCATGCCCGATTCAAGGGGAATCAGGTGCCTGTGACCTACGTCTTGCAGGTCTCCTCAGACGCGAGTGGACACGTCACGCCTGCCGAAGGTCGCTTCACCTACAACGGGGGCACGGTGGTGACATTGACAGCCGTGCCGAACGCCGGCTACACCTTCGATCGCTGGTCTACCACCGTGATCCCGCCGGGCACGATAGACCCGACCAACCCCACGGCCACCTTTGCGGTGAACGGCAACTACCTGTTCTATGCCCGCTTCAAGCGTGGCGGCCAGAACCTCCCCAATTTGACCGATGGCGGACTGGTCTATCGTGACATCCATCCCCAAGTCGTCTACAGGGGTGACACCGTGAACGTCTCATTCAGACTGAGGAATAACGGCGCGGCCACCGCGGCCGACGGCAACGGTTTGATTAGGATCGCCTACTTTGCCTCGACGGATACCACGATCACCTCGGCGGATCATCCCCTGGGCGATGAATTCACCTGGTCGCTTCCCGCGGGCCAGTATCGGGACATCACCGTCCCCCTCAAAGTGCCGAATTCCATCCCCCGGAATTCCTACTATGTAGGCTGGATCATCGATCCCTTCAACGGCATCCAGGAGTCCAATGAGAACGACAACGTCGCCTTTAAACAGAGTAAGAAACTGACCGTTCGATAACATGAAGTCAGCTCGCAAAGGGTTCATAGCCGGTCCTCGATCGGCTGTGGACCCTTTTTTGTTTCAATCACGCACTTAGGGACCGGCATGCTCTAAATCCGAGAATCGAAATCCTAAACAAGCACGAAATGGCAATGACCAAAATCCTAAACTGCGAAGCTTATGCACTCCCAAACTGGATCGGTGTACCTCGTTTTTGTCATTCGACCATTCTGATTTTGAATTTGTTTAGGATTTAGGGTTTCGAGATTCGGGCTTCCCCTCCTTGAAGGTCCCCCAGTGTTCTGCTGAATTGTTCCAGCCCAGGAATATGTCCAAAATACAGTCGCCTGGGCCCTCTGATGGACGATTTCACGCATCTTGGCACAGACCGATGCCCGCAGAATGTTCCAGCCAGTTATCTTCAGATGGATCGGATGGAATACTCGCGGTCCGCCCCGAACGCGGACACGCCCTAGGCCGGTGCGCGGCTTCAATCCGCTGTTGGTACCCTCGATGCCCCCACGCACGCGGTAGCGTTCCCGGAAGACATCCGTCGTTTCTTCATGACGACGTGCCGCTGTGCGACGCTGCTTGACTGTGTGATCCACTTGATAACCGTTGCGTTTCTTCTCAACCGGACATTGATTAAAGTCCTCACACGCACCACATGCTGAATCGGGCATGGTGGTTCGCGTCTTTCCTGTCTCCGTATCATGGACGGAAGATACGGGCTTGTGCCCTGCGGGACAACAAACGACTTGCCCGCTCGTCTCCCCAACATTGAAGTCATCTATGGTGAGGTCATCTGGGGCGGCTTGGCTATTGGACCCGGGTACCGGGCCAACCAACTCAACGCCAAATCCCTTGGCAGTTTGGACGTTTTCATCGCTGGCGTAAGACGTATCAACAGGCGTTTCCTGCTGGGTCCAGTTGGAACAGTATGCAAACGTTCAATGGCGTTTCGACGATTCGAAGACCAACGAATGGCATTGGGAACGGATCAAGATGGGACGGCTGGATCGTGGTGCTCACCTCCTCCAACTGAAGCTGCGTGAAGAGCAGACCAAGGTGGACAAGTTCCTGATCACCCGTGAGGCCAGCTATAAGTCCTACGGTCACGGTGAAGAGGCTGAGAACTGCCCTGTATGGTATCCGTGAACTGACTGAGGTGGACGCCGCAGGCAAATCGTCCTGCGTCCCTGCTTGAGCAGGCATTGTGTCAACGACAAATGGGCCAACCCATCAAGGGGTGGCCATTTGCATATCATTTGGTATCCTCCCCGTAACCATGAGATCCAAGCTTGCCATTCTAGATCTTTACAGACAGGAAAACGATAGCGCCATGTCTTCTGCCCATTGTAGCTAGGATGACCTCCGGCACAGCCGAGCTTGGACTCCGCATGATTCCCGCAAAAAATGTTGTTGCGCTAGAGGGTCTGCGCGGCACTGCTGAGTGTTGTTATTGAACGCTGTTTCAATGAAGGATTCACGCCCAGAGGGCGGGGCATTAGGATGCCCACCCGAGGGGGCGATGGATCGGTCCATTGGGGCGTCATTTGCATTATTTCAACTCTAATTCGCCCTGGCCCGATGCCAGAGCCTCTTGCTCGCAGATATATTTTCGTATCGTTTCTTAGAGCGCCTGACAAAATGGAACGTCGCACCGAAAACGAGCGTTTCTGTATCTGGCGGAAGGAAGGCGAAGCAGGCCGTCCGAGGACGGTCGATGGAGCCTGATGCCGTCCAGACGCAGAATAAGCCGTTTGAATGCAGAGTCATTTTGCGTAGGGGCTCTTAGTGTAGTCCAACCGTACTGACACAATATCCAGTTGTCCAAAATGACAAACCGGTCATGCGATGTTCGTGAAGTAGTCGACGATGTACTTACAGAACTGGGAGGTTGTATCATGTCTAGAGTTAGAACAAGGGGGATGACCTGCGTACTATTCATGACGGGGCTACTGGCCACGGTCGCCACCAGTCAGTCCCCCGACTTGAGGTGGACCTTCGGAAACGTCGGGTCCTCCTCCTACCGTTTGGACTCCTTTTCGCCCACCAATGTCAACTTTGGCAGCATTGGCAGCCAGGACCCCACG
>JADFMM010000210.1 GCA_022563885.1 Planctomycetota bacterium
TGGCCAAGGTGGCGGCTTCGGTGGCCAAGGCGGCGGCTTCGGTGGCGGACCGGGGGCAATTGCCGGCTTTGCTCTGATCAACCTGATTCAAGAGTCGGTGGAGCCGGACAGTTGGTTCGACACCAGCGATACCGGCGAAGGGACCCTCACCCTCTATCCCCAGCAGAGTCCCAAGAAGCTGGTCGTATTGGCCTCGCTCGAGGTCCACAAGAAGATCGATCGCCTACTCGACGATCTGCGCAAGTCCCTGGGCAATCAGGTCTCCATCGAGGCTCGGTTCCTGGCCGTCAGTGAGAACTTCCTGGAGGACATCGGCGTGGATCTGGACTTCAACTACAACACCGGCAGTGGCCCGAGCCGCTGGGGCACGATTGGGATCCAGCAAGACAGCGTCCTATCGACTGAATCTAGCATTACCGATGTTGCGGGGAGCCTGGGTGGCATCGCCAAGGCCGTGACCGTGACTGGCGGTTACGGGACGATCCTCGACAATCTACAGGTGGCCTACCTGATTAAGGCCACGCAGGGACGAAGTGATGCCACCACCCTGAGTGCTCCCAAGGCGACGGTCTTGAGTGGTGAGTCGGCAAACTTCGCATTGACCACGATCATTCCCTATTATCTGCCACCCCAGGTCTCCACCGGCGTCACGACAGTCGGCGGCCTCGGCGGGGGTGTGGCCCAGCAGACGACGGGCTTGCAATTAATCCAGAGTTTCATCATCGCGGGCAGCAACTTGTCGGTTGGGCCTACGATCATGAAAGACAAGAAACACGTTCTGCTCAACATCGTCACCTCGCAGATCACCTTCCTGGGTTTCCGGAAGCAGCATATCGAGTCCCCGATTCCCGGTGTCACGGGCGGCGCCCAGGTGCTGGAATGGGACGTGGAATCGCCGGAAACGGAACAGGCCACGATCATGACGCGGGTGGCGGTGCCCGACGGCGGCACACTCCTACTGGGGGGTCACAAGATAGCCGTCGAGGTCGAGAAGGAAGTGGGTGTGCCCATCCTGAGTAAAATCCCCCTGATCGGCGCGGCCTTCAGAAATCGCAGCACGGTGAGGGATCGAAAGATACTGCTTATCCTGGTGAAGCCAACCATTCTCATTCAAGAAGAACGGGACGCAGAGGCGCTGGGAAGCATGGAGACGACCAGTGCCCGCATATTCTAGGGGCAATCGCCTGACCATAGGGTGGTTGCGTGGGGACTATCTCTTAGTCGACACGGGTCTAAACATTACCATTTAACGGAAGACAAGTATGATACAGAGAACTCAGGGGCGAGCGAGGGCCTGGCAGTGGTTGATTGGGTCAGCGTTTTTCGTGTGTGCGCATGCGGGGTTGGTTTCCGCCAATGACTTCAGCCAATACCCATTGGATACTGTCACGGACGACTACCGAGCGTACAAGCCCAACGAGGTTCTCGTGCGGTTCGATGCGTCGACCGATCGCGAGGCAGTCTTCTACACCAAGACCGCTCGATGGAACCTGACTGCGGATCGCATCATCGCAGGGTCGTGCGTGAAAAAGGACATCAGTCAGGTGGTTGCCGGTTTGGCGCTGATCGAGCTGCCCCCGGGGATGAGCGTGATCGATGCCGTCTCGGCCTTCAACGCCTCCGGCAAGGTCGTCTTCGCCGAACCCAACTACCGCCTGCATCTGGCGGCGGCCCCCTCGGATCCTCGTTTTATCACCCAATGGGCCCTGGACAACGGCGATATCGGTGACATCAATCTCCCCGAAGGCTGGGACATCAAGAGCGATGCCCTGCCTCCCGGCGCCACCGATCCCAACGAGGCGATCATCGTCGCGGTGGTGGATACCGGCGTCGACTTTAACCACCCCGACCTGTATCAAAACATCATGATCCTGGAGCAGGGCTTCGTCTACCCCGCTGATGCCAATCTGACCGATCCCAACTCTCCCGACTATGTAGAGCCGAACGATCCCAACTTCCTCTTCTTTGATCACGGTATCGACGTCCTCACCGGCGATGTATCGGCGAACGATCCCAACGACTTACTGTTCGACGGGGAACCGCGGGACAACCACTATCACGGCACCATGGTCGCGGGCATCATCGGCGCCGTGGCCAACAACGATGAGGGCATTGCCGGCGTGGCCAATCGGGTCCGCATCCTGGTGGTCCGTGTGACCGACTCGATCGAGCAGGACGGCCAGCTCGGCGGCAACGTGGCCGATGCCGTGACCGGCATTGGGTTAGCCATGGGATCTGGCGCCCACATCATCAATCTATCCTGGACGGTCGATCAGCCTTCTATCGCCCTGCAATCAATCATAGATGCAACCGAGCTGGCGGGCGTGCTGGTAGTGGCGGCCGCGGGAAATGGCGTCGCCTTCGGCTTTAGTGGCATTAGTTACCCGGCGGCCTTTCTCAACGACAACATCATCTCCGTCATGGCGACGGACAGCTTCGACCAACCGGCCCCCTATTCCAACTTTGACCCCCTCTGGGTGGATCTCGCCGCGCCCGGCGGCGCCACCGACAACAACGACCTCAAGATCATCAGCACCACGCCCCAGGTGGAAACGGCCGCCATGGCAGCCGAGGGCGTGGGCATACTCTACGATTATGATGGGTCCGACGTCCGGGGCACCTCCTTTGCGGCGGCCCACGTCTCCGGCGCCTGTGCCCTGGCCCTGGCCATGGATCCCAATTGGACGCCGACCGAACTGCGACAGATCATCACCCACCGTTTCTCGGTCGATCGCTTGGACAGCCTGGCAGGCCGCTGTGTGGCGGAGGGCCGCTTGAACCTGGCCAAGTTCCTCTGGGCCACCCGCCCCGGGACGGTCACCAATGAAACGAGCGGCTTTTCTTCCGATTCGACCCGGGCGATCCAAGCGGTGATCGATCACCCCGAAACTCAGCCGGGCGACACCATCGTCCTGGATGCCAACCGCATCCACTGGGAGGCCCTCGATTTCGGCGGCAAGAACCTCATCCTCCGCAGCGACGACGGCGAAGGTGAGCTTTCTCCCGAGAACACCTTTGTCTCCTCTCACCTGGACGATTTCCTCGATGCCCCCACGATTTCATTGGTTAGTGGTGAAGATGCCAGCACCCGAATCGAAGGGTTGAGCATCATCGACGGCGGCCCCGGCATCCTCATTGACGCGGGCTCCGGGGCAACCATCTCCCACTGTATCGTCACCGAGAACCTGGGCTCCAGCGGCGGCGGCTTGGCCATTCTGGCCAACAGTTCCGTCTTGATCGAATTCTCGGAGATCGTCGAAAACATGGCCCGCCAGCTTGGCGCCGGCATCTACCTGGACCAGTCCAGCCTGCGCCTGATCGCCAGTGACGTCAATGACAACCACGTCTCCGATTTCTTCTTCGACGGCAGGGGTGGTGGTCTCGCCAGCGTGCGGAGTTCCCTGTGGATCGAAGACTGCAATATCGTCAATAACAGCGCCTTGCTCGAGGGCGGCGGTGCCTACCTGGGGGCCGGTGACGTCAATGTCACGAGTTCGTTCTTCAGCGGCAACCTGGCGGGCCTGAATGGTGGTGCCCTCTTCATTGAGAGCGACATTGGGATCGACGCCGATATCCTGCTGAGTGACCTAACCCTGGATCGCAATACGGCCGATTTCTCCGGCGGGGCGATCGCCATGGATGAGACCGAGAACTCGGTGACCGTGCGAAACTGTCTCATCACCAACAATGTGACCCGCGGTCATCAGGGCGGCGGCCTCTACTGTTACCGAAGTTCGCCGACCCTCAGCAACCTGACCATGACCGGCAATGACTGCCAGCAGCTCGAGAATCTCGGCGGCGCGATCTACTGCGAGCAGGCCTCTTCGCCCGTGATCAGCGACAGCATCTTCTATGACAACAACGACGTGGCGGTGGCGGCCTCCGGCGCGACCTCCGTGCCGGTGCTCTCCCACTGCGTCTTCTATGCCAATTTCAGCGGAGACTATGTGGATGACAGCACGGGCATCGTCATACTGAGACGACCCCTCTCGGCCGTGAATATGCCCGGGTCCAACATTATCCATGCCAACCCGCTCTTCGTCTCGGGTCGCCTGGGCGACCACTATCTGAGCAACTTCCGGGCCGGTCAAATCCTCAATGCCAACGGCGAGGTCGTCTCCTTCGCGGTGGACCCCAACAATCCCGACGACCCCAATGGTCCGGCCGGCGCCACCAGTCCGGCCGTCGATGCCGGTAGCCAGAGCGCGGTGGACGCGGGCCTCAACCTCTCTTCCACCCGCACGGACAACTCCTTCTTCGAGGGGGTGGTCGGCGACTATGACGACGGCATCTTGGATATCGGCTTTCACTACAGCGATCTCGCGTTTTTGAGCATTGATACCGTCCAGGCCGTGCCCAGCCCGCCCGGGCAGGCCACAGCCGAGATCCTGGTGTCACCCGGGGGACTGCCCCCGGGCCAGACGGAGCTGGACGAATTGGGCTCGGTCAAACGATTTGCCCATGTGGTCGTCAAGGCGGCGGCGGTCGATCCCGATCGCTATCTGCTGACCTCCTGGGAGGTGCAGGCATTCGATCCTCTTGACCCATCGGTCGGCAGTGTCACGGTCATTCCCGCTGCGGCGGGCACCACTGAAGGACAGATCGTCTTCACCATGGCCGCCAGCCAGCAGGTTCGGATCATCTTCCAGACCGCCATGGTCAGGCTCGAGTTCCGGGTCTACGATGAAACGGGCAGCGAGAATCAGGCCGTCGGCACGCCGAATCGGGTAGAGTTTTGGCCCAGAGGTTACACCAGAAACCTCGAGGTGGAACCCCGTGAGGGCACACCCCATGTCGAGTGGACCGGTGCCGACAATGACTTCTCACGGCGTTATACGAACAAGGTCACCATGGAACCGCCCTTCGCGCCGGCGTCGCCGTTGAGTGACATCGAGGTCAAGATCGTCTCCGCCCGCCTCTTCACGGCCCGCACCCTGGAATTACGGCCCGGCGGCAGCCTCGATGAGACTTTGGCTTCTGCCCAACGGGGTGACGTGATTCGTATTTACCAGAGCGCTACGCCCTATTACACGGCAGGCAATCTGGTTATCGCGGCCAATGGCATCACGATCCGTAGCGAGCGACCCGATGATCCCAACGTGGTGGCCCGGACCATCATCGAATTGCGTAGCGGTGGCCCCGGGTTTCTCGTGGGCCCGGCATTTACGTTCTTCGGGAATATTGACCGCCGCACGCTCATCGAGGGCCTGACGATTCGGGGATTCAGCGTGAACGGCGTTGGCTTGGGCCAAAACGGCGCTTGGGACAGCCTTGTAGTACAACCCCCAGGCGTGCCGGGGGGTTCCGCGTATGGCGCCGCCATACGCTGTCTCGGCGGTTCGCCGACGCTGAGAAACCTGGTGTTCGAGGATCTTCAGGTGCAGGGCCAGGATGGCGGAGACGGCGTCAATGGCGACGTGGACTTTAGTCCCTTTGGACAGGACGGCGGCTGGCCCGGCGTGGGCGCGGGCGGCGCGATTGCCTGCCTCATCGGCGCCGAGCCCAACATCGTAAATTGTGTCTTTCGCAACTGTCGAGCCTTCGCTGGCGATGCCGGCGACGGCGGCGATGGGGTTGCCGGCTTTGGCGGAGGGGCGGCAGGGGCCTGGACTGACAATGTCAGCCGGGACAGCCAGGCGGCCAATTACCCCTTCTTCTTCACGCATGACCTGAGCGATTTCGACTATCGCAGCGCCACGGGCGGCGTCGGCGGGGCCGTCTACATCGACAGATACAGCTCGCCGCGGTTTGAGGACTGCCGCTTCGAAAACTGCTTCGCCCAGAGCGGTGTCGTTGGCGCGATGGGGATACCGCGCGCCTTTTTCGAGCCCAGCCTTCCCTATGCCATTGACTCTGGGGGTGGGGCCGTCTATATCGGCGGCGACGCCCGCGGGTTCTTCGCCTTCGGGTTGGACGCCAGCGCGGCCCAGGCCGAATTCATCGACTGCAACTTCACCAGCAACTTCGGCCTGCCGGCCAGTGGGACCTGGAAGGATGCCTTGACCACCTACGGCGGCGCGGTCGCCGCGAGTCGGGGGACACGGCCGCTCTTTCGAGGGTGTACCTTCAGCGACAACTTGGCCACGGTGGGCGGTGCCATCTACGCCGAAGGGTCGGCCCTGATCCTGAAAGATTCTCTGGTCGAGAACAACACCGGCTACCACGGCGGCGGCGTCTATATCGCCGAAGGGAGCGCTCTGATTGACGGCTCTACCATTCGGACCAATACCGCCGAATTCACGCTCGACTACCTGGCCGATCCGAATCATCCGCTGAACGTCAACGGCCAAATCACGCCAGGCCTCATCGATGCCAACGCCACGGCGGTGCCGGTGGTTGTCGGCGACGGCGGTGGACTCCTCCTGGCCGACAGCGCTACCACGGTCAAGAATTCACTCATCTATGAAAACGTCGCCACCAGCTTTGGCGGCGGCATGCACATTGTGGGGTCGGGCCGCGTGTCGATCGAGAACTCCCTGGTCCGCAACAACGTGGCGGGCAAGGACGGCGGCGGTATCTCCGCCACCAACGACACACGGACCCTCATCCGCAACTCGACCATCACCGGCAACGTGGCCGCCGACCTCGACGGCCTGGGCGGCGGTCTCTTCGTGGGGGTCGATGCTTACGTCAGCGTGATCGACAGTATCATCTGGAAGAACTCCGCCAGTCCCGGGGTCGCGGGCAACGCCGGCGATCAGATCGCCGTCGGGACCGGCCCGCGCGACAGATCGCAGTTGACCGTGCGCTACAGCGACATCGGCCCCCTGGCGAGTGTGAGCGACGCCAACGGGCAGGACCCCTTGGGAGACATGGCGGGTGTCGCTGCCACCCTCTATCCGGCCGACCTGGTCGGCGCAGCCGACCCCACCGCGGCATTCGCGGGCCTGTTTGCGGGCGCGGTGATCCCCGACCAAGACTTCCTGAACTTTGGCACCACCTCCCTAACCGTGGAGGCCTTCGACTTGGCCTTCGGCATTGCCTTCACTCGGTTCGTGGCTTCCTACGGCATCGACGGTTGGGTGGGTGCAGACGGTCAGAACCGCATCGTGGTCTATGACGACCCCTTCGATCCCAACATCTCCGCGAGGGGCTATGTGTTCGTCGTAACGGTGCCGGACGGCAACGACCCGGCGATGCACCCCCTCAGCGCCACCAACCCGGGGCCGCTGGCGCCACGGACCTTCACCGAGGAGAGACAGTTTGCCTTGGATGTCAATGCGCCCCTCTTGAATCTGGGCTCCGAATTCTACGCCGACTCCGACGCGGACATCTACTTGGGGGTCGATCCCAATAGCGGTATCCGGCATTATCAGATCGATCCGACCGCCTTCAACGCGGCGGCCTTTGGTCCCCTGGGCAACTACGTCTTCGTCGGCACCGTCGCGGATCCCATTCCCGGGCGCGAGTTTAACACTTGGTCCCTGGCACATGATCCCAACGCCAACGCCTGGTACGCCCTGGCCGAGGATCCCAACGATCCCCTGCCGACGGATGTGGAGGTATGGCGTCATCTGCCCATCATCGACCCCAACGGCATCTGGGAACTGGCCTTTACCTACACCCGACCACCGAAGGGCAGGGACCGAATCGAGTTCGTAGACGGGGGCCTGATGGTGATCAATCCCCGCGGTGACACGATGCGTAAGTATTCGCCCTCGGGCGCCCTCCTGGCGGCCTTTGGCGGAACCTCGGTCGGGACGCCCCTGGCCCTCGGCCACGGCGCATTCGAACACTATTGGGTCTCGACCGGATTCTCGCTCGTCGAGTTGGGAGGCAGTTTCCTCCAGACCGGCGATCAACGATTTGAAGATCCGATCCTGGTCAACGCGCGGAGACCCCTGCAGGGTTGGGATCCCAATACCGGCCAGTGGGACGCGTACACCGGCAACATCATGGGCGATCCGCTCTTCGTCGATGATTTCTTCCTGAGCCAGATCTCGGCCGGCGAGGCCGATCAGAGTCCCGCCGTCGATGCGGGCAGCGCCCCTCTGGGCGATCCCAACCTGGTCGTGACGGAGGCGATCCACACCACCCGCACCGACGGCACCACCGACATGGGTCTCGTCGACATGGGCTATCACCACCCGTTGACAGACCTGGCCCGCCTGGACGTGCTGGTGCTCGATGTCGATGGGGAACCCCTCGATGCCAACGAGACGGCCGCCCTGGTGACCGGCGGCAATCGCTTCTACCTGACCGGGTCCGTGGCGACCCTGCAGGTCTCCCCCGATGCCCAGATCCGGCCCGTGTGGAGTGGGACCATCGATGACACCAGCGTCGCCCTGACCAACTCCGTCCTCGTGCTCGGTGACACCACCGTGACCATTCGTCTGGTACCCGATCTCTACCGGGTCAGCGCCGACGTGGTAGGCGGGGGCGGTACGGTCGAGATCATCGGCGTCCTGGATCCCAACACCGGACTCTACTTTGGCGGCGATCTGCAGTTGGTGGCCCACCCCGGCCTGATCGGCGGCAGACCCGCGCGGGTGAAGCAGTGGACGGGCATTCCCATGCCGGTAGGCCAGGGCCAAGAACAGGTCAGCTTGGTGTTGGACAGCAACTTGCAGGTGCGGGTCGAATTCGAGCCCGACGTCGTGCAGACGATCATGGTGCCGCACCAGTACAGTACCATTGAAGCGGCGGTGTCTGCCGCCCAGGGTCCGGCCCGCATCATCGTCGATGAAGGGGTTCATGCCGTTTCGAGCCCGGCTGGCATCGACTTCGGCGGCAAGCAGATCACGCTGATGTCGAGGGATCCGGACAATCCGGCCGTGGTGGCGGCGACCATCATCGATGCCGGCGGCGGACCCGGTTTTCCCCGCCGTGCCTTCCACTTCCAGAGTGGCGAAGATGCCAATGCCGTCGTGACCGGCTTCACGATTCGCAATGGCCACATAGAGGGTTTTAGCGGCGCTCCCGGGCGCTTTCTCCTTGATTTCATCGGACCGTACACCCCAGAACCCTACGAAATCATGCCCGTACCCAATCCCGGTGACAACGACCCGCCACGGGCGGAGCGCGGTCGCAATGCCGAAGGTGTTGGTTTTGGCGGCAGCATTCTCTGCGAGAATGGCAGTTCACCCAAATTCGTGAATTGCATCATTGAGGACAACACGGTCACCGGTGGCCGAGGCGGCGATGGGGCGCACGGTTTCTTCCTCTTCGGCGGCAATTGGAACTATAGAGCACCAGGCGACGACAATGATGCCCAGACCAGCGACGGCCAGTGGGGCGGCCATGGTGGTGCCGGCAGTGGCACCGGCCATGGCGGCGGCGTGGCCTGTCTGGGAGAGAGTCATCCGACCTTTGTCGATTGCACCTTTAGAGACAATGTCGCCCGAGGTGGTGTCGGCGGCGCGGGCGGCAACGGCGGATTCAGTGCCGCCGGCAACGAATCGGGTGGGGGTAATGGCGGCAGTGCCTTCGGCGCCGGCTTTGGCGGCGCCGCCTACGCGGACGGGACCAGCAGCCCCCGCTTTGTCCGCTTCGCGTTCAGCAACAACATCGCGACCTCCGGGCACCCCGGCGCCGGCGGTCTGGTTGGACCGGGCACTGTCGTGGCTGCTCCGCGCCTGATTGACACATTTCCTGGGTTCCGTGGCTCCGTCATCCCCTCCGATCTGATACCCAGCGGCGGCGCCCTCTACTTCGATGACGGCGGCAGCACCCCCCTCATCGAGGACTGCGCCTTTGTCGAAAACAAGGCATGGGAGACACATTACCTGGCCACGTCTGCCGCCCTAGGTGGAATACCGACCTCCTTTTGGAGTGGTTCCTTTTACGAGCTAAGAGACGCGAAAACTCATGTCGACACCCGGGGCGGCGCCATCTACTGCGACACCGGCACCGTTCTGCGCCTGGACCGCTGCACCTTCGACCGCCACGCCGGAGGCACGGTTTATGCCTCGCAGGAGTGTTCAGTGGATGTCAACGACTGTCGTTTCACCGGCAATGTGCTGGCCGGCCAACACGAGCCGCACTACCCCGGCATCGACAACTTCGAAGACATCTATTTCTTCAATGGGTTTGATTTTCCGATACTCGATACCGCCTATTGGTCTTCCGTAGGGGTCTTCGCCTTCCAGCAGTCCGCCTATCTCGGTGCGGCCATCTATGTGGGACCGGACTGTGACCCTGTCCTGATTCAGGGGACCCAGTTCAACAACAACAGGTCTCTCGAGGATGGCGGGGCCATCCATTTCGCCAGTAATGCCACCGTCAGGAACTGTTCATTCGCCGGCAATCGAGCCTTCAAGGCGGG
This sequence comes from Planctomycetota bacterium, assembly GCA_022563885.1. GTDB lineage: Bacteria > Planctomycetota > Phycisphaerae > Sedimentisphaerales > Anaerobacaceae > JAIPFM01. The sequence goes on from JADFMM010000210.1 coordinate 10,265, forward strand.
TGGCGCCATCAATGCCGGCCAAGTCTCCGGCGGCATCGTTCAGTCGCTCACGGTGGATCCCAATACGGGTCAAATCGTGCCGATCTTCGTCTCCGCCCCGACCCTCCAGGTCGAACCGGAACCTCTGAATCTGACCCTGGAGGGATGCACTTTCTCCGGCAACCGAGCGGCGGATCAGTGGTACGTAGACACCAGCAGCTTCTACATGCACCGGTACCGTGACTATCTCTATGCCGGCGGCGTGGGGACAGGGGGTATTGACGGCGATTCGGGTGAGTTCGGCTTCGGCGGGGCGCTGCACGCCAAGCACTTCGATGTGAGCGCCACCGGCTGCCAGATCATCGCCAACCGGGCCAAGAATGGAGCAGGCATCTATGTGCGTAGCGGCAGCCTGGCCTTGAACGGCGGCTTGGTCAGCCAGAACGTGGCCCGGGGAATCGACGCGCTGATTCCGATTGGCGATGTTGAATTTACCGAACGACGGGGAATCAACAAAATCACCTAGTTGATCGGCGGCGGGGAC
>JADFMM010000024.1:0-11901 GCA_022563885.1 Planctomycetota bacterium
AATTCCTCACTGTAGCCCACTACACCTCCGGTTTGGCTCAATCGGCGCGACCAAATCTACGGCACACTTGAACCCCAAAATGCCCAATTTATTTCTTGCCGATCCCTTATCAGGAGCTCTGGCGACGTCTGGGCACACCAGATGGACAGACAATCTGGTGTTCGACGGAGGAGAACGGGCTAGTCAGAACGACTGACTACTAATCACTGATTACCGATTCACTGATCACCGGTGTTTCAACTGTCGCCTTGCGAAAGGGCCGCAAATACCAGTTGCGAACCGAGGCGAACGCTTTGCCGAAATCATCACCCAGCAGCAGGGCACAGGGAATGAGGTACAGCGTAATCGCCGTCGACACCAAGATGCCGGCCCCCAATGTCACGGCCATGGGGACGAGGAACTGGGCCTGAAGGGATCGGTCCAGCAGTATGGGGACCAGACCGGCGAAGGTGGTGACAGAGGTGAGCACGATGGGGCGGAAACGCCTGGCGCCCGCCTCCTGAACGGCCACCCTTAAGGGCACGCCTTCTTGGCAGCGCCGGTTGACGTAATCGACCAGGACCAGCGCGTCATTCACGACGATGCCGGCCACCGCCAGCATCCCGAAAACCGAGAGGAAGGAAGGCGTGATGCCCATCACGATGTGGCCCAACAAGGCGCCGACGATGCCGAAGGGCACGGAGATCAGGACGTAGATGGGCTGCACAATGGACTTGAAGGGGATGGCCAGCAGGCCGTAGAGGGCGAAGAAGAGCGCGACGAAACCAATGATCGTTCGCTGGCGGGATTCGGCGTGCTCGGCGATGTAACCCCGGAAGAGGAAGGAGAGGTCGGTCCCTTCGTTGACCAGGGCCTGGATGGCGGGTGTCACCTGCTGGGCGATCTGGACGATGTCCACGGTCTCGTCCTCGGGCATGGCGCCGATGCGAATCACCAGGGCTCGGTCATTGCGTTCGATCCGGGAAGGGGCCTTGACGAAGGTCACGTCCGCGATGGTGTAGAGTGGAACCGCCGCGCCGGCAGGGGTGCGAATGGTCAGGCGATCCAGGGTGTGCAGGGACTCACGTGCCTGGCGGGGCAGTCTGACCATGACGCGGATGTCGTCATTGTCACGCAGGATGCGCTGGGCCTCCTCACCATAAAAGGCCTGGCGGACTTGCTCGGCCAGAGCTTGCTGCGTGAGACCGAGTTCCACTGCCCGCGGTTTTAGGCTGAATTCCAGCTCGTCCTGACCGTAGTTGACCTTGGCCCAGGCAGTGGTGATCCCCTCGACCTCTCTCAGGATGTCGGCGATCCTTTCGGCAATCTCGTTCTTTTGCTCCGAAGCCGGGCCGCGTAGTTCCAACTCCAGGGCCTCTTCGTCGTAGTCCTCCCGACGCCTTCTGCTCATCTCGTCGCTGCGGATTCTTAAGGAGACGGCACCGGGGATGTCCCCCACGATCTCCCGCCAACGCTTGACGATCACGCTGTTCTTGATGCTTTCCTTGCCGCGTAGGCTGGGAGGCATGAGTTCGACGGCCACCATGCCCCGGGACTGGTCGTAGTGGGAGGAGGCGCGGTAGGCCCCGCTCACCTCCAGGATATTGGCGACGAGAGATTGACCGCTTTCATGGTCGATAAATTCCTCACGCAGTTGCTCCGCGGCGGCGCTGATGGTGTTTATGTGTTTCCTGGTGATCGCCAGATCGGTGTCGTCGGGGAGTTCGAGGTACGCGGAGATCCTGGGGCTCTCCACCGTCGGTAGGCTCACGAAGCCCATTCTGCCACTCTTGCAGTAGCCCCACATGAGCAGGCCTGTGGCGATGAAGAAGGCGATCACGGTGGCCCGGTGGTGAACGGCGATTCTTAGCGTGGGTTGGTAGATGCGTCTGACGACCCACTCCAGGCCGTCGACGAAGTGCTGTTGGAACCGTGCGAAGGCGTTTCTCCGCTGGCCATTGACGCGGAGATGTTTCAGATGGGCCGGCAGAATCAGTTTCGACTCGACGAGTGAAAAGAGCAGCACCGCCGCCACCACGGGCGGAATCTGCTTGGCGAAGTCACCCCACCATCCCTTGAAGTACAACAGGGGCAGGAAGGCGACTACGGTGGTCAGGACGCCATAGGTTACGGGGACCGCCACCTCCTTGGTGCCCAGCACCGCTGCCTCCAGGGGGTCGATGCCCGTCTTCATGCGGGCGTAGACATTCTCTCCCGTGACAATGGCGTCGTCCACCACCAGCCCCAGCACCAGGATGAAGCCGAAGAGGCTGGTCATATTCGCGGTGACGCCCAGCCAGGGCATCATGAGCACGCCCCCGGCAAAGGCGACGGGGATACCCATGACGACCCAAAAGGCCAGTTGCGGTCGTAAGAAGAGGCCGAGGATGATGAAGACGAGGATGCCCCCCTGCATCATGGAACCGGTGAGGGAGCTGAGGCGGCCGCGAATCCGGATGGATTCGTCGTCCCAGATCCAGAGATGGACACCGTCGGGAAAACGGGACTTGGCCATCTTGACATAGTCCTGAACCCGATTGGAGATGGCGATGGCGTTCTCCTGGGGGGCCCGCAGGACCTCGACAAAGAGGGCCGGCTCGCCATTGAAGCGGACGAGCTTTTCTCCCTCTTCGAAGCCGTCGTGGACGGTGGCCACCTCACCCAAGAGCACCTCGGCCCCGTTCGCTGCCCGCACCGGAATCGCCTCAAAGTCTGCCTTGGTATAGGCCTGGCCGCGGGTACGCACGACCAGGGTACCGCTGGTACTGTTGATCGCCCCCGCGGGCAGGTCGATGGACCAGCGGCGGATGGCGTTCGTCAGGTCGCGGAATCCGAGATTGTAGGCGTGCAGTCGTTCCAGGTCGGCTTCCACGGAGATCTCGACGTCCCTGTCCCCTTCCAGGTTGACCCGGCTGATGCCGTCGATCTCCATGAGGTCCTCCTCGACCCGCTGCGCTAGTTTACGCAACTCCTGGGGCGACAGATCTCCCGTGACCGCGACCTTGAGGACCTCGGCGTAACGGGAGGAGTCCGGGACATAAATGCGGGGCCGTTCCATCTCGTCGGGAAAGGTGGTGATGGTGTCGATGCGGCTCTTGACCTCTTCCATGACCACACGGGGGTTGTAGCCCTCTTTGACCTCGACGTAGATTCGCCCCGCGCCGCGGTAGCCATCCGAATGGAGCATCTCGACACCGTCGAGACCCTCGAGAGCCTTCTCTATGGGGATCAGGATCCGTTTTTCTACATCCTTGGCGGTGGCGCCGCGGTAGGATATGCGGATGGCGACCATCTGATATTGCCGGGTGGGTGAGACCTCGAGCGGTATCCGAAAGAAGGCGGCATGGAGACCACCCAGGATGATCAGCATCATCAGCAGATTGGCGGCGATGCCGTTGTTGGCGAACCAGCGGATCATTTGCTAGACGCCTCCGCGGCGAGTTTGGTTTTTCCGCTGATACCGCCCCCGGGCCCGGTGGCGAGGGCCGTATTGGGGTCACCGCTGAGTTCGGGTAGGATCTCCAGGATCTCCACCTTCGAGCCCTCGGGCGTGTAGATGAGATGGGTGGTGGCCAAGAGGGTGCCATCGGCGATCTCGGGATCGCGAATGACCACCCGTAACTCGTCGGACCAAATGGGGTCGATGGCACGCGAGTGGAGGGTCATATCGTTGGTATCAATGAGAAAGACGCGGTTGAGTTGTCGCACGGCCGAGCGGGGCACCACGATGACATTTTTGAGGACATGTCCGGGTATCAGGGCCAGGACGGGTTGTCCAATGCGAAGCGGCGGATCTCCCGAGAGACGACCGAAGGGGTCGAGAATCTGCGCGATGGCGAAGAGATCCAGTGAGCTGGCGTCGAGGGCCCCCTCGGTGCGAATGATCGAGGCGTGCCACACCGGACCCGTCGGGTCTAGGGCGTCGCGCAACTCCACGGTTAGGGGAGGGTCTTCCGGGCCCTCGGGTAACGATAGGAAGCGCAGGTCCCGGGCGGCGATGGGCAGGCGCACTTCGGCGAGGTCGACGGCGAACACCGTGCCCAGTGGTGTGGCGGGACCCACGGACTGTCCGAGGCCCACGGTACGTCGTCGGACGCGGCCGGAGAAGGGCGCCCGCACCTTGGTCCGCTCCTGGTTCCGCAGGGCCTGCGCTACCTGGGCTTCGGCCGAATCCACACTTGCCTCGGCCTCGTGCAGCTGGGGAAGACGCAGGACGAGGTCATTGGGCTGTTCATCATACTCGAGGTCTTCCCAGTTGAGTCGGGCCTGCTCGGCCCGCGTCTTTTCCTGGGCAAGGATGGATTGCGCCCGCGCGAGCTGAGCCTTGGCGGCGATCACGGCAGTCTTGAGGTCCTCGGGATCGAGTTCCAACAGCACCTCGCCCTTGGAGAAAAAGGCCCCATCCTCGAATCCCGGCAGAATGCGGATGATCTCACCGGATACCTGTGCCGTCAGGGGGACCTCGTTGTGCGCCCGTACCACGCCGCGCGTTCGGACACTGGTGCGGATGTCTTCTACCCGTAGTTCCATGGCGCCCGTCTTGACCACGCGGGGTTCTGGCTCGGTCACTTTGGTTTCTTCAGTTACCACGAAGAGCCTGGCGTAGCCATACCAGCCCAAGGCCAACAGCAGGAGGGGTAACGGTGCCCGCAGGATCAGCGCGATAAAGCGTGACTCCCGTGCCGGTACGCGATCGGTTTGTTTTTCAATGTCTTGCATTTTAGTAGGTGTCTGCACGTGGGAGGAATGGCTCCCCGCCGGGTGGATAAGCAATAGTTCGTAGGCCGGCAGTCTCATGTTCGGCGATTGCATCGATTTCGACTGTTTCGACGACTCCCGAAGTCTGGGTAGGGGGCGATTCGAAGTCGCCTCCGAGGGCCAGATAGAGATCGATGCGGTTCTGAAGGCGCTGATTTCTCAGCGATATCATGGCGTTACGAGCATTAAAGGCCCGCCGCTGGGCCTCCAGTACCGAGAGTATGTCCACGAGGCCCTGGGAGTATTCGCGCAGGGCCTGCGATTCCGCCAGAGTTGCCACCTGTCGTTCGGTCGTGAGGAAAGCTTCCTGGGCGGCCAGCGAGCGCTCTGCGGCCAAGGCTGATTCCACCTCCCGAAACGCGCGCAGGGCGATGCTCGAGAAGGTGGCAATGGCCGCCTCTTGTCGGGCCACCGATTGCCGCGCCCGAGCCTTGAGGGCGCCTCCCCGATATACCGGCTGAGTCAGCGATGAGGCCACGTTCAGCGCGATGCTGCTTGGGTCTCTTATGAGCTTTAGCAGATCGAGACTGGCCGCTGATGTCGATCCGCCGCCCGTCAGCGCGATGGAGGGCAGATGATCCTTATGGGCCGCCGACGCTCTGTCGGCTGCCGCCCGGAGATCGGCCGCGGCTGCCGCCAGGTCGGGTCGACGCATCAGCAATTCCGATGGGAGGCCTGCGGGTACCCTGCGCGTTAGTGTTGGGAGGGCCGCGCGGCCCTCAATGGCGGCCGCCGGATACCGTCCCAAGAGGACTTCCAACGATCGCTTGGCCTCGTCTCGACCCAGCTCGCGCGCGATCAAACCACGCTCCGCTGAGGCGACCTGGTTGCGGCCGAAATTGACGGCCAGCGAACTGGTGGTCGGGTCGCCGGCCCGATAGTTTCGCTCGGTGATCCGGTAGTTCTTTTCAAAGCTTGCCAGCGTCTCTCGCGCCAATTCGACCTGCTGGACGGCGGTGATCAGATTGAGCCAGGCACTCACGGTGTTCGCCGCCAACGAGAGCCGCGCCCCGCGATAGTCGGCCATCTGGGCTTGGTAGTCCTCGATTGCTGCGTGATGCAGGTCGGCGAGTCGCCCCCACAGATCGATCTCCCAGGACGCGCTCAGAAAGAGCCGGGCGCTATCGGCAGTGACGAAGGGCTGCAGATCGCCGGCCGTATTTTCCGAACGAAACTTCGCCTGCGAAGCCGATCCCGAGGCCGTAACGGAGGGCAGGCGTCCCGCTCGGGCGATGAGGGTCCCCTCGTGCACTACTCTCAAGCGGGCTGCTGCTGCCAGTAGGTCCCGATTGTGTTCGATCGCCTCGGCCACCAAGGCCTCCAACTCCGGATCATTGAGTTCCGCAAGCCAGCCGAAGGTGACTTCTCCTTGGTTCTCCCCACCGCCGCCTGTCCAGACGGCCGGCACTTCGAGATCCGCGCCACCCTCGCGCAGGGGTTGAAATTTGGGCATACGGCAGCCGGCCAGCAAAACCAGAATAATAAGTGAAACGTTGCGCATAAGTTTAAGTATTTAGAATATCCAATGTTATTAGCATACTGAATACGGAGATGGCAGATCACAGTTCGCAGATTATACAAACAGTTCGCAGATCCCACACTCACAGACCTACAGACCTACTGACCCACATACCCAACAACCCCCCAACCCTCACCCCTCACCCCACCTCCAACCCCCGCATCGTCCCCGTAGAAGAGGCGAACTTCTCGACTCCGATGTCCATCTGCTGGAGGATGCTGACGAAGAGATTGGGCAAGGGATAGTTATTCTTGCGGTCGAAGGCGAGACAACGGCCGTGCTTGAAGCGTCCGCCGGCAACGAGGATGGGCATATTATCGGTAGTGTGCTTGTTGGCATCGCCGAAGTTGCTGCCGTAGATAACGGTGGTATTTCTCAGTAAATTGGACTCCCCATCCGAGGATACCTTCAAGTCACGCAGCAGTTGCCCCAGCAGACGCATGTGGGCGCGGTCAATGGCGTCGAGTTGGGCGAGTTTTTTTTCGCTCTTGCCATGATGAGAAAGATTGTGGTAGCCGTCGGTGATCTCGATCTCTTCCAGCTCGATGGTGGGGGAGTTGTTGCTGTCCAGCAGCAGGGTAATGCTGCGGGTGGAGTCGGTCTCGAAGGCGAGTCGCGCCATCTGATACATCAGGCGGGTCTTTTCCATGTAGGCGCTTCTCTCCGACGGATCCACCGGCATGGGCATGGGAGCCCGAGGCTTGGGCCGATGCTCCCATGCACGGGCCTTGACCAGCCGTCGTTCCACTTCGCGGACGGCGCTCGTGTACTGATCTAGCCGAGCGCGATCCCCCGGCGCCAAACGCCGCTGCAAGGACTTCGACTCTTCGGCAACGGTGTCCATGATGCTCTGTCCCAACCGCAGCCTGCGGATCTGGCGCTCGACCTCCTCCGGGGAGCCCTGCAGGAAGAGCTTCCGGTAGACTTCGGAGGCCTTGTTTTCACAGGGAATGAGTGCGCCGGAATCGGTCCAGGACAGGCTGCGGCGTCCCGCTTTGGCGTTGACGCCCAGGGTCAGGGAGGGAAAGCGGGTGTGATGCCCGATCTTCCCGGCAATAAACTGGTCGAGCGAAACCCTGTTGCGGAACCCGCCCCCGCCGGGATGGGGGGCCGCCGTGAGGAAGGATACGTCCGAAGAATGCGATCCATCTACCCCTGGATGAGAGACGCCGTCCAGCACCGTGAAGTCGTCGCGGAGATCGGAGATCTCGGTGAGGTAGGGTGACAGCTCGTAGCCCTGGCCGGCCGTTTGCGGAAAGAATCGATCCGGCAAGAGACCGAGGTTGTTGCAGATCGCCAGCAGGCGACGCGGCGGTGTGGCAGTCTCCGTTGCGCTCGCCCGTCGCACAAAGGCCGGCGTCATGGCGTCCAGCATCGGCAGGGCCAGCGCCACACCGGCGCCGCGCAGAAAGGTCCGACGGTTGAGTCGTCTGTGCATGGCAATTCGGATCGGTTTCATCATGAGGTCTCCGTGCTGTCCGGGATCACTTGTTGCGAAACATGTCACTCTGAATAACGGCGTGTGTCAAGGACCTGACGCCATACCCGCCGCCGGCGCATCGATCGAGAATACCTTCCACCTCGGCGCGGTCGCCGAAGGTCACAGGCGCGCCCGTGGCGTAGACCACCAGGCGTTGCAGCAGATTTCGTGCGATGGCCCGCTCCTGGGAGAGCAGGAGTTTCTTCAGATCATGGATGCTCTCAAACCGGCGGCCGTCGGCCAGTTCCCCCGTACAGTCCACCGGCTGGGCATAGCGGAATTCGAAGAGATGGCCGTTCTTGCCGATGCCCTGGGCCGGTTCGCCAATCTCCCCAATGGCGCGATAGCGATCCTGCCATCCGCCGCCGACGTCGAAGCTCTCCAATGCGAAACCGACCGGATCGAACTTGATGTGACAGGCCCCACAGGAGGGAACGGCGCGGTGTTTGTCCAGTTGTTCACGAACCGTGGTGGCGCCGCGGGTATCCGGTGTGATGGCATCGACGCCCGAAGGCGGCGGCGGGATCTCCATCCCCATGATCCTCTCCATCACCCAGGCCCCTCGGACCACGGGCGAGGTGGTCGTACCGTTGGCCGTGACCCGCAGCACGCTGGCCTGGGTCAGCAGCCCGCCCCGGGGCGAGTCCGCGGGAACGGGGACGCGACGCAAGGCAACGCCCTCGAACGAGGGGAAGCCGTAGTGCCGCGCCAGCCGTTCGTTCACGAAGGCGAAATCGGACTGCACCAGATTTCGTGCGGGCAGGTCCTTCTCCAGCAGCTCTCTGAAGAAGCGCCGCGTTTCGAACACAGATGATTCGGTGAGCATGTCGTCGAGGTAGTATTCCGGGTAGAGTTCGGCGTCCGGGGCGTTGGCATTGATGTCGCGCAGGTCCAGCCAGTAGTCGAGCAGGGCGTTCACGAAGCGCTTGGAGCGCGGGTCGTTCAACAGACGTTCGGCGTGTCGGCGCAGCACCGACGGGCTGGCCAGGGAGGCTTCATCGAGCAACGCCTGGTCTGGTGGGCCGTTCCAGAGAAAGAAGGAAAGCCGGGAGGCCAGGGCTCGGTTGTCCAGCGGCCCGGGGGCGGCATCCAGGAAGAGAAAGTCCGAGGAGCAGAGGACGGTGGCAAACGCGGCCAGCGCCGCGTCCGTGAAGTCCTCCCCGAGCTGCCGAGCATTTTGGTAGATGCGGAAGAAGGGTTCGACGCGCTCTTCCTCCAAAACCGGTCGACGGAACATACGCTGCATGAATCGGAGCAAGAGACGCCGCATATCCTCGTTCGGGTTGTCGGATAGGACGCGGAGCCGATTGCCGTCCGAGACCTCGAAGGGAAGATCATCAAAGAGCGCCCGATAAGAGGCGGGCGGCCATTGGTCCTGTAGGGGACCTTCGATTTCCAGCCAGTTCATGGCGAAGCCGGGCACGCCCGCGGGGGTGGCATTGGGATTGCCCTTCCAACCGGGGCGGGTCCGCACGAGTCGGGCGGCATCCGGCCGGATCTTCTCCCCTTGTTTCAGCACCACTTCTCGTTCGATGATGCGGGCTTGGGGTAACGAATCGAAGGTGGTCAACCAGCGGCTGTCACCGCTGGCGGCCAGGGCGTAGAGCGTGATCGGCTCGCTGCGGGTGCCGGCGAAGGCCACCGTGCGGCTCGGCCGCCACCAGGCGCTCTTTCCGCCGGTGAGCCCATGGTCCTTGCCCCCGCTGGCGCCGTTGGGGCCCGCCATGAAGGTGTAGCTCTTCATGCGGATGAGATAGCGCCCGTCCACCGGGATGTTCATGCGGGTGAAGTCGTACTTGGTGGTGGCCGTGTAGGTGCCGGAAACGAAACCCATTGCCTCCTGCGCGCGCACGTTAGGGTCGGCCGCCCCCACCGTCATGGCCTGCTTGCCCCGGATCACGTCCGGTTGCGGCGTCGTGCCCAAGAGGGGGATCGCCGCGCGGGTCGCCGCCGTTTGACCGAAACGATAGCGCAGGTAGTTCGTCATCCTGGGCTCTTCGCGGGCGTAGAAGCGTTCGGTCCGACGGGGATGGGCGGCGGCCTGCAGGGCCATACGCAGCGTATACTCCGCCACTTCGAGATACTTGATCATCTGCACGTGAGAGATGTCGAGTCGCTCGCCGACCTTGTTGAAGAGGTGGGCCGTGCCGTCCTCGGGCAGCATGTCAGCTACCTGCAACCAGGGCGCATCCAAGCCCTCCCGCAGACAGTTTTCGTACTCGAAGCGATTCAGGCGACGCACCTCCGCCCGGCCATGCTCCGCGTTCCGCGCCCGGTCCGCATCCACGAGCCCACGCGCAAGCGCATTCAGGAATTGCGCCATCTCATCTGCAGGCGGACGCCTTTTCTTCTTCGGCGGCATTTCACCGTCCCGCACGCGGTCATGGATCTCCACCCAGGTCGCAAACAGCGATCGCTCTCTGAACTCCGATGAGAGCGTCTCTAGGTTCAACCCTCCCTTCTCAGTAGCCCCATCGTGGCAATCGAAGCAGTGGTCCTCGATAAACGACTGCGCAGGCTGCGCTAGGGCGGCGGCCCCGTCGTTCATCAAGGAGACAGCCCCGAGTACAAGCAGTACAAGCCGACTACCGACTACCGAAAACTGACAGTTGAATAGTGACATCACCAATTACCGACTACCGATTACTGATCACTTTTCACTTTTCACCCCTCCCGAGATGGCCGCCGTACACACGATCCGAGTACAAACGACAACCCCACATGCTACTACAATAGAGATGCCCCGTCGAGTCGGCTACAATTGGGGGATGTCGGATGAAAGGACCTATATTCATGGCTTTACCGAGGATGAGCGGGATCGGCTCTCCCGACAGGCGCTCTCTTTAGAACCCTATGTCTTCGGCCATCTGGACTACTCTCGCTGCCGGCACATCATAGAGGTGGGCTGCGGCGTGGGCGCGCAAATGAAGATTCTGCTGCGTCGTTGGCCCCGTCTCAAGGTCACGGGCATCGACAGGGAGCCCAGCCAGATAGCGGCCGCCCGGCGTTTTATGGCGTCGGAGATCGCGGCGGGACAGGCGCTCTTCCTGGTCGGCGAGGGTGATTCCCTGCCCTTTCCGGACGACCACTTCGACGGGGCGTTTCTATGCTGGATGTTGGAGCACGTGCAGGATACCCACGGTATTATGGCCGAACTGAGGCGCGTGATGAGGCCGGGTGCCGTGTTGTATGACACCGAGGTGTTCAATTCAGGATTGCACACCGATCCGCCCTGCCCGGCCATGCGCAGCTACTGGGCAACCTTTAACGCCTATCAGCGTCGGCTGGGAGGGGACCCCGACATCGGCATGAAGCTTAAGAATCTGGCCATGAAGGTCGGGTTCGCCTCCGCGACGCTGCACAGCGTCGAGGCGAAACTGGACCGCGATGTTTCTAAACCGTCCGATCGAGCCGCATTTCTAGACTACTGGCATGAACTGCTTCTCACGGCTGCACCTCACCTGCTGGCGGAGGAGGGCGTGTCTCAGACGCTGATCGATGAGATGGGTCGAGAGTTTGTCTCGTTGCGAGAGGACTTTGACAGTGTGTTCGTCTATAGGCTCTTTCAGTTGAGAGCCGTGAGTCCATAATGCGGCCTTTGGTCGCAGCCAAAAATCGGCATGCTTCAGCCCCGGGGTCACACTCGTGATCGTTGTCGTAATCGTAATCGAAACAGTGAATCGGCGCAATTAGGGGTATCGATTACGACAACGACAACCGCTGCGCTGATTACGACAACGAGCAGCGGTACACGGACTGGCACCTATGCGAGAACGATTTTGAACCAAGCCGGCGAGAAGGCCTCTAAGCTACCGTAACTTCATCATTGGACATTCCCTGTTCGATATTCTGCGGTTCGTGTTTGTTTGAATGCCCGGCTGCCGGACCAACTGACCACCGACTACTGACTACCGCTTCTCTCATGCACGGCCGTCTCGATCCGCTGGAGTGCTTCTTGTAGTGTGGCCCTGGCGCAACCGAAGTTAAGTCTTACGAAGCCTTCACCGTCGAAGTCTCGACCGTTGGATAGACCGACGCCGGCCTGCTCGAAGAAGTGTTGGGGGTGCTTTTCATTCAAGGGACGTGCATCGATCCAGGCCAGATAGGTGGCTTGGACGTGGGGCATGGAGAGTCCCGGTATCTTCTCGATGCGGCTTTCCAGGAG
>JADFMM010000024.1:11911-38821 GCA_022563885.1 Planctomycetota bacterium
GCCAGGGCCGCTTCGAAGCCCATGAGGTTGCAGTGTGGTACGATGCCCTGGCAGACCGCGTCAAAGCGGTGGCGGAGCTTGGGATCGGGGATGACGGCGACGGCACAGTTAAAGCCAGGCAGGTTAAAGGTTTTACTCGGTGACATCAGAGTGATCGATTGTGACTCAATGGCTTCATCGAGGGTCGCCGTGGGCGAGTGTGTCAAGGGATCTAGTATCAGGTCGCAGTGCACTTCATCGGAACAGACAATGATGTCTCGTTCTACGCAGATTTCGGCGACCTGTCGTAACGCCTCCTCCTCGAAGACGCGGCCCACCGGGTTATGGGGGCTACAGAGTAGCAGCATGCCGGTCTGCGAAGAAATTGTGGCCCTAAAGAGATCTAGATCGATCTCGAAGCGGTCGCCTACTTTGGCCAAGGGTACGGTGACCAGTCTACGACCGGAAAAATGCGGTGCCGTGAGGAAGGGGGGATAGATCGGTGTAAAAGTGACCACTTCCTGCTTGTGTCGCTCCAAGACCCGGCAGGCGACATTCAATGCGACCACCAGGCCAGGCAACCAGACCAACCAGCGCGGATCGACCCGCCAATCGTAAAGGGAGGCCATGCGCTCGACAAAAATCTCCTTCAGGGCCTCCGGTGTCTTGGTGTAACCGAACACGCCGTGATCGATTCGCGTTTTGAGGGCGTCGCGCAGTTCAGGCGGCGACTGGAAATCCATGTCCGCGATCCACAAGGGAATGATGGGCCGGTCTCGGTAGAGTTCCCACTTGAAGCTGCTACTATGGGTGCGGTCGATGGGCTGGTCAAAGTTGTAGTCACTCACGCGTGGCAGTATAGCAGCAGAGGAGGCTGGTCGGTAGTCAGTCATCGGTACTCAGTAGTCGGTTAGTCCCATCGACCGACAGACCTAAAGACCCACCGACCCACTGATCGCGGGAAGACTACTCGATGTTGTATCCGGAGACTCGCCACACGCCGTCGCTGTCCAACACCGGCGTGACTGTCTCGGTGGCAACCTTCTTCCCTTCAAAAGACGCGTCGTACTGGATAACCACGTACTCACCGTCCGGGGCACCGGTTAGTGACGTCTCGTAGCTTTGCGATAGGAGTTTTCGGGAGAGTGTCTTACCCAACGGTATGCGAGCCGCTCGCAGTGCCTGTCCCCACTGTTCCTGCGATAGGGCGTTCTTGAATGAGTGTGCCCCGGTCTTCCAGCTCTCGGCGGAGTCCCCCTTGTCCACCAGGGCCAGCCATGCCTGCGCCGCAGAGGTGGCTGCCTTTTTCGCAGCGTCCTGCGTGGATGCCAGTCCCTTGTCCGCGGTCTGAAAGACGAGTAGATAGGGCACTGCCGAGTGACCGGAGAGATCCTTGAAGCTTCCGAACCTTTGGGAATTGAGCCAGATCACATAGGTCTTACCTGGCTGCAGCGTGACGGGCAACACGCAGGTCCGTCGATCGTCCAGGTAGCGGATGGCCGAGGTGTCGCATTCGGGAAAGGTCTCGGCTGTATTGCTGCACCAGGACCACATCTCCTGAGTCATCATGTCCTTGCTGAAGGTCACCCGCATCTCCTTGAGACCGGGATCGACCGCCGTGTCGCCGGCCTGCGGAACCGTTCGGACGACCGAAGGGGGCATGCTGTCGATACTACAGGCAGACGTGGCATCGGTCGGGGCAATAGATGCTATCGGGAGGGTGGCCAATAAAAGCATTGCTCGAAGGCTCATTCTCATCTCTCCTCTCTTCTGTGTACGGCAAAAGCGGACGCCGGGCACGACATGGGGCTCCACGCGACCGCTGCGCAGTGGGACGCTTCCCGCGCTATCTCATAAACTATAGGAAAGGAATGGGACTCATCAAAGCGGGTCATCCGTTGGTGAGTAATTCCTTGTCGTTCCCTAACGTAGCCTTCGATGGCCAGGGTCGTCAACGACGTTGATCGCGATCCATGCCGTCCCTCCCATTGCTTCCATGAGAGGTCTGGGCGCTCTCAAAGCTTTTTGACATCGGCGTAGTATGCGCCGACCTTTTTTCCTTCCTTTAGGATGAAATACGCCAGAAAGTCGACTTCACCGGATTCAAGAGAAAGCTCGAATGACACGCCGTGATCACCGGCTTGAACGGCCACTTCCCTTTCGATGCTACCGATCTTGATGCCGGCCCTCTGGGCAGCGAGCCCCTTACCGGGGGTTTCACGGAATGCGGTGAGCCCGGGAACCGCTGCGCCCGGAGGCAGACCCTCGGATATGGCAGTCGCCGTCGCGTGCGGCCAACGACGCAGGGTAATGCGATAGGGTCCCGCCGTGACGACCTTGATGGCCCAGTGTCCGAGGCCTTGCTGGGCCCTGCGGATCTGTCCCTGATTCCAGGGGGTCGTGCCGTCGTAGGTCAACCAGTCGTGAGAGGTCAGGCGGCTGGGGTTCTCCGAGGGATGGCCGACGATGATGCGGGCGTCCTTCGCAAAGACGGGTGAGATGTCGGCCCACCAGGCCTCGTAGTCCGCCCGCAGGGTGGTCACGACCCGGGGATACTGCTGTGCGACATCCTGCTTTTGTCCGGGATCGGCCTGGATATCGTAGAGTTCCTTGCCGTTGATCAAACGCCAGCGATCCGTCATGGTACTGCATTTGCGCCATTTGATCGGATCGCGGACCCGTTGGGAGTCGGTGATGATCGTGCGGTCCGGCCAAGGGCCTTGGGGGTTGTGGAGCAGCGGGAAAAGCGAGCGCCCGTCAAACTGATAGTGGGTCAATGACTCGAGACCGCACAGATCGATCAGGGTCGGTAAGATGTCGATATGACCGCACAGGCGATCCACGTCCAATCCGCGGGTGAGACCGCCTTGGGGCCAGTGCACGAAGAAGGGCACGCGATGGCCGCCCTCATACTCACTTCCCTTATGGCCACGCATGCCACTATTGAAAACATTGAATCCGGTGGCGCTGCCATTGTCGGTCATGAAGATGAAGATGGTGTTGTCTGCGAGTCCCTGATCTTGGAGAAACTGACGCATGTCGCCGACGTTCTCGTCGATATTCGCGATCATGCCGAAGAACACGGCCTCCTGGGGTCTGGTGACCTTTCTCTCATAGGGCTTCCAGTACCGGTCCGGACAGTGGAAGGGTCCGTGGGGCGCGTTGGTGGAGATATAGGCCAGGAAGGGTTTGCCGGCCCGCGTGCTCTCAATGATGAATCGTTTCGCTTCCTGAAAGTAGACATCCGTGCAGAAGCCTGTGTATTTCTGGGGTTTGCCGTTGTGAAAGTAGGTGTCGTCGAAATAGGCATTGTCCCAATTGTCCGGCGTCTGCCCGACGCCGCCGCCGCCGTGACGGACGACCTCCTGAAAGCCACGGTCTTCCGGACGGAAGGGGTAGTTGTCCCCCAGATGCCACTTACCAAACATGCCGGTGGCGTAGCCGTTGTCCGCAAAGACCTCACCGAAGGTCTTCTCGCCCTCGTAGAGCATGGACCGGCCCATGATGGTATGCCAAGTGCCCGCACGGTTGGTGTAGTGGCCACTCATCAGGGCGCCGCGGGTTGGCGCACAGGTGGGGCTGACGTGGAAATCGGTCAAGCGCACACTCTGTTCATAGAGGCGGTCCAAATGGGGTGTTTTCAGGATCGGATTGCCGTGACAGGAGAGATCGCCATAGCCCTGATCATCGGTGATGACAAAGACGACATTCGGATGCTCGCTCGCTTGGACGAATCGAGCCTGCCAGCCAACGATCAGAATGGCGATGGCAAACCAAATGCCGCCGATCTTGTTGCGGGTGCTATTTGACATGGTGTGTCTCCTGGGTCTCGAGGGGATCGGCTTGGGTAGGCGCATTTTCATTGCCGACGGTCGTCCATTTTATTTCTGCTGCCTTCTGCTTAGCCCCCACTTGGCCTGACGGTCCTTTTCGTGGTCCGTCGTGTCGGCAAAGGTGCCTTCCCGCGCCGGCGTGTGGGCCTCGCTGGCGTAGGCAATTATCCGGGCCAAGACCTTGGGGTTTTGCTCGGCAATGTCATTGGATTCACTGATATCCCGATCCAGATCGTATAGCTCCCATGCGAGGTCAGCCTTTCTCTGGATGGCCTTCCAGTTATCCATACGCAGGGCCCGCTGGGTCTTGAACTCCCAGTACAGGTAGTCGTGTTTCTCTTGCGGGCGCCCGGCCGCAGTTTCGCCAATGAGTTCCGGCAGAATCGAAAGACCGTCGATACCGGCCGGCGCCGTGGCCCCGGTGACCTCGGCCACCGTCGGCAATACGTCGGGAAAATACCAGAGCAGGTCACTGACCCGTCCCGGCTCGATCTTGCCGGGCCAGCGGACCATCATGGGGATGCGAAGGCCGCCCTCGTAGAGGTTGCCTTTGCTACCACGAAAGGCTACCCCCGTTTGGGGATTGACATTTGGACCGAAGAAGCCGCGAGGATGCGCGGCGTCTTTGAATCGATCCTGTCCGCCATTGTCACCACAGAAGAATAGCAGCGTCTTCTCATCCAGATTGAGCTCTTGCAGTAGCGCCAACACTTCCCCCACATGCCGGTCGACCATGTGCACCATGGCCGCGTAGCTGCGGGCTTCCTTAGGCCAGGGTTTGTCCCTGAACAGGGACCAGGAGGGATCGCTCTGCGGAATATCATACATGCCATGGGGTGGCGTAATGGGAAGGTAGCAGAAGAAGGGTTCCCGGGCATGGTCGCGGATGAACTGCTTGGCAGCCTCAAAGATGATGTAGTGTGAATAGGTCTGACCGCTGCGCCCACCGACATTGCCGGGCAGCAGGACCTCCTCGCTGTTGCGGATGATGTAGGCGGGATAGAAGGAATGGGCATGGACCTGGTCATAGTAGCCGAAGAAGACATCGAAACCGTGTTTCTCCGGCACCCCGGTCGAACCGCGCCCGCCACAGCCCCATTTACCGAATCCACCGGTGGCGTATCCCTTGGCCTTTAGCATCGAAGCAATGGTCTCTTCTTCCCGACGTAGGGGTGTACCACCTCCGTTGACGCGAATCGACGTGTGGCCACTGTGTTTTCCCGTCATCAGCACGGCGCGGGTGGGAGCACAAACACAAGAACCGGCGAGACCCTGCGTAAAGCGTATGCCTTCGGAGGCCAAACGATCGATGTTGGGGGTTAGGAGGTGAGGGTGGCCCATGTGTGACAACTCATAGTAGGCCAGCTCGTCCGACATGATGTAGACGATGTTGGGCGGACGATTGTCCGCAAACGCCCATCCTTTCGACAGAACAATGCAGCATGCAAAACAAAAGATCCAAAGCTCCTTTTTCATCGGACGTTGCTCCTTAGGGATCGGCAAGAAATAAGTTGGACAATTTGGGGTCCAAGTGTGCCCCATATTGGGTCGCACCCGATTGAGCGAAACCACAGGCGTAGCCGTTCTACGTCGCGGATTTTGCGATTGAGAAGCGATCCAAGATGGGGTGCAATTGGGCATGCAAAAGTCCAAGTTATTTCTTGCCGGTCCCTTATCAAACGGTTGCAGGATAACGGGTAGCGCTAGACCCGAGCGATTGCCTGTGCTATCCCTCGCTCCGTCTACACAGATGAGTTAGTAGTCTGCTCCAGTGGCACTCGACCGACAGGACGCCTGCCATGTCTGTAGCCGGCGGCGCATGCGATCGACGATCTCCCCATGCTGCGATGCTATGTTTTGAGTTTCCGAGGGATCGACACCTAGGTCATAGAGTTCCCACTCGGCCACCGGCGTCTTACCGTTGTCCGATCGGTGACGCCTCTTCGAAGGATTGTGCACCAGCTTGTAGCGCCGGTCGGTGAGCGTGGCCATGCTTTGGAACTGAAATCCAATGGGCTGGGTGCGCTCAAAGGCCCTGTCCTCGATGATCGGTAGCAAGGACACTCCGTCATAGGGGCGTCGTTTTTGCTCAGGAATGGGATAGCCGAGGACATCCAGTAGGGTAGGGAAGTAGTCCATGGTCACGGCTGCGACGTTGGTGACACGACCGGCGGTAATCCGTGCAGGCCATTCGAGCAGACCAGGGACACGCACGCCGCCTTCGTAGAGAGAACGTTTGCGTCCGCGAAACGGACCGGCGCTACCCTGGAATCGTTGCTTGGGCTCCGGATTGCCCTCAGGCCCGTTGTCGGAACAGAACCAGAGCATGGTGTTCTCTGCCACTCTCAGATCACGGAGTTTTTGTCTTAGACGACCGATCTGCTCATCGAGTGCGGTGACGACCGCGTAGTAATGTTGACGGTTTTCGTCCTGTTCGGCATAACCCGCCCGGTAGGATGGGCCGCCAACGACCGGCGCATGGGGCGCATGAAACCAGATCACCACAAAAAAGGGCGTCTCCTGTTGGACCGCTCCCTCGATGAAAGGTAGGGCCTTGTCCATAATGATGCGACTGTCACACCCAATCAAGCCTTCAGCCGGGCCATCGACGATGTTGCGACCGTTGTGCCAATAAAGCGATCGCGGATCCGACCTGCCGTGGGCATTGTCCTTGTCGTAGGGGTCCCAGGTGGCGACGGCATACTCCGTAGCGAACCATTCGTCAAAGCCTGCCATGTCTGGCGTCATGTGGTTTTTCTGGGGTTTTCGTCCCTTGCCCTTGCCGGAGAAGTCCGCCGTCATGGTGCCCAGGTGCCACTTCCCAAAGTGGCCGGTGGCATACCCCCGTTCCTTCATGACCTCCGCCAGACAGATTTCCTCGCGTTTCAAGTGTCCCATGTTAGCCGTTTCAATGCCGTAGCGATAGGGATTGCGTCCAGTCAGGACAGAGCCACGTGTCGGACTGCATACCGGAGCACCGGCATAGAAGCGATCGAATCTCAAGCCGTGGCGTGCCATGTCGTCCAGATGGGGTGTTTGAATGACGGGGTGGCCGTTGTACCCGGTGTCGCCCCAACCCAGATCGTCGGCCATGCACAGGATGACGTTCGGCTTCTCGGCGGCGCTGAGAAGCGATGAGATGATCAGAGTGATGAAAACAATCCTGATGGGATCAATGGATGTCAGATGCTTCATGGTGATAGGTCCTCTAGGCTCTGTCTGAAGACTCCGTCGTTGGCCCGTCTTCGACCCTGAGGCTCAGACCCGAAGGGAGAGCGAGCCTTTTTTTCGCCTGGCAAAGACGGCGAAGCAGGCGATGTTGGTTCAATCGTCGATGCAGCCCGGCGGACAACGACGGCTGCCTCGATCCGACAGTAGCTGCGACAGCAGCGGACAAAAATGCTCAAGAAAAAGGGCCGCTCGAGGCCAGACCGAGTTTTCAGACAGAGCCTAATATTCTTTTGCAGAGCTTCGACGACACTAATCGAAAGCTAGGGTAGGATCAATGGTTTAGGGCCGTGCCGATCCCTAAGCGGCCGCGCAGAAATCCGGATAAAGCCCTCATCGCCAAGGGCCGATATGCAATCTCTAGGCATGCACTCTATAGGTGGATGGCAGCCGAGGTAAATATATTCCTAAAGGAGTATTGCATAACCTCCTACTCTATGGTAGGTTAACAACAATCAAGGCAGCCTGAGTCAAAGGCTGCCAAACAGAGCACCGAAGATTACCGCGTCATCCTCGCTGGAGAATCCTAACAGATTGCCTAAACGAGCCTTCGCCGCTGTTGTTCTCGGGCAATTGATAGGATTTTATGAATACACATCGATTCAAGGGCTTTGCGCTGGGCGAACCCATCCTCAAGGCCCTGTCTGAACAGGGCTACCAGACACCCACCGACATTCAGAAGGCCGCCATTCCGGTCCTGCTAGAGGGCAAAGACCTCTTCGCCAGCGCCCAAACCGGCACCGGCAAGACGGCCGCGTTCTCCCTGCCTATGCTGCAATTACTGACCGAAAGGCGTGCGGCTCGATCCGAGGGTAAGCGTGCCATCCGCGCCTTGATCCTCACCCCCACGCGCGAACTGGCTCTGCAGATCGACGAAAGCCTACGAGCCTACGGTCGTCACCTACCCCTGCGCACGGCCGTCATCTTAGGCGGCGTCGGTGCAGCGGGTCAAATCGCGGCGCTGCGTAAGAATCCGGACATCCTGGTGGCCACACCCGGACGGTTTCTGGATTTGTACCAGCAGGGCCACATTCACCTGAAACAGGTCGAAATGCTCGTCCTGGACGAAGCCGACCGCATGTTGGACATGGGATTCATCCATGACGTACGAAAGATCATCGCCAAGGTCCCGACCGAGCGCCAGACCATGCTCTTCTCCGCGACACTGCCGCCGGCCGTGCTACAACTCGCGTCCACCATGCTGAAAGACCCGGCCTCGATCTCCGTCACACCCACGGTCACCGTGGCCGAGAATATCACCCAAAAGGTCCTCTTCGTAGAACAGGCAGATAAAAACAATCTGCTAAAAAACGTGCTCAGCGACAAGGCGATCAAGAAGGCCCTGGTCTTCACGCGTACCAAACACAAGGCTCAGCGTCTATCCCAGCAGCTCAGCAAGATCGGCATCTCCGCGGACTCGATCCATTCCAACAAGACCCAAAGCGCACGCCAGCGTGCATTGGACGCGTTTGATCGCGGCCACATCAAGGTCCTGGTGGCCACGGACATCGTGGCTCGCGGCATCGACGTGGACGGCATCACGCACGTCATCAATTACGAATTGCCCAATGAACCCGAAAGCTATGTCCATCGCATCGGCCGCACGGCCCGCGCCGGCGCAGACGGCATTGCCCTGTCCTTCTGCGACAGCAATGAACTGCCCTTACTCGGCGGCATTCAAAGATTTACCAAATCGGAACTCCCTGCCATGGAAGACCATCCCTTCCATTCGTCCGGGATCGCTATGCTCCGTTCCCTGTACAGCGGCACACCCAAGCCCAAGCCCGCTGCGCCCGCCGCACGCGGACACCGTAGACCGAGTGGCCGTAGACCCGCGCGGAGACGCGTCGCGAACTGGCAACGGTGATCTGGACCACAGTACAAGTATCGATAAGGAAATCCCATGGGAAGACCCAACTACAGCTTTCAGAAACGGCAGAAAGAACTAGAAAAGAAAAAGAAGAAAGAAGCCAAACGGCTGCGCAAGCTGGAGAAAAAGAATGCCGACGTGACTGACGCGGTAGAAGGAGACACTGTGGAAGCAGGAGCAGTGGATACAGAAGTTGCTGCTGGAGCTGAAACGGTGGAATCAGATGCCGATCAGGATCAGGATACGACTTCTGGGGAAGCAGAGGCTGGCTAGCGATTTGATTTTGCGCGCCAAGGCGCGAAGAACGCCAAGAACGAAAAGAGGCATCCGGAAGAACAGCCGGTCATTGCCAGCGCAGCGCCGCAATCTTCAGACGATGTGCTTCGCGCTGAGTTCGCCGAGCACGCAGAGAAAAATGCTGGGCCGTTGGTTTCGATGGGTCAAATTGTACGCCTGAGTTCAGGCATGTGATTTTCTCATTCCTCCGAAGTATGATCACTGCGGCCTACATCACCAATTATTATTTCTTGCCGGTCCCTTATCACGCTCAGAACATCGGCCCATTGCCGTTCCGATGTCTCGCCACCTGCCTTGTACCACTGCAGCTTCAACAAGATGATGTCTTCCGGATCATTCCCTGGGAATCTTTCCATACACTTTCCGGAAGAGGGATGGACCTAGGTGTTGTTGAGCCCAGAGATGCCAGATTTGACTGTCTGAGGCCTGGGGATGTCGCTGCCTGATGCCGGCAATGGCCAGCTCCCGTCCCGTCGCATAGGCGGAGAAGACCTGTCGGATCTTGCGCTCGACGGGCATTTTTTGAAGCAACTCATTCAAGACTTGCTGGGCTTCATGTCCCTGATTATACACACGGATCTACTCCATTGCGATAGCCCTGACGTGCTAGCGGAGAGGTCATTTGCGAAAGCAACGCGGTGGCCGCCTTGAAGCTGAGAGTGCCGGCGATGGCTATCGCATGTTTGTGGGTCTCCTGGTTGCCTTCCTTCTGTCTTGCCTCAGCCTAGATCCGGCCTTCCTCGGCGGACCTATTTTTCCTATATTGTCAGGTGTTTGGATCAAAATCAGTAAACAGTAAACAGTAATCAGTGGGCGGTGAACGGTGTTGGCTCTCGCGGAGACCGCGGAGGACGCGGGGCCTCACATCCCCTCAGGTGCCGCGGGAGCTGGGCTCGCCAGGCCACAAGGTCAAGCATCCGGCTTGCAGGCTTCTCCAATTTCCGGTACCGTGATGGCAAGCAGGGGTCGCGTCCGGCTCGTATTTGGGACTATTCGGGACGCACACCTCCGCCGTCAGAGGAATGAGGGATAGGGAAGTGTTACAACTGGTTTCAAAACGGCTTCCGGCCGCAATCGGCTGCAAAGCCCGTGGATCAGCGTTGTCGGTAAAAAAGGTGCTCGACGTGCTTCAGCACGCCTCCGAACCTTTTTCACCTCCGGCCTTGACCAGCAACTTTTCGCCCAAGTTCGCTTTAAAACCGGCCTGGTTCACAAGAGTGTGCATATGGGTAGCAGTCCCGCTGGCCTGTTTTCGTGCTCGTGCTCAGCGAAGCGGTACTCGTAATCGTAATCGAGAGTGCCGAAAAGCCGATTACGAGCACGATTACGAGTACGATTCCTGCGTCGAGTCGTGTAACCCGGAATTGAACCAGGCCTCAAAACCAGTTACAAGGGAACAGACGAAGACCCACACACAATTCGCCTCATGTTGCGGGCGATCGCCTGCGAGAGGCACCGTCAAAATCCGATCTCATCTGTTGCTTAGGAACTATCGAGTCTTAGCGCCAATACTCAAATCTGCATGTTAGGCACCCTTGTAGGTAAGGGGGTATATTCTCAGGAAAGAGGGAAAACTGATTTTCCTATCTTGAAAATACTTTTGCTGGAAGAGCGTTTTGGCGACCTGGAAATTCTGCCAGTCAATGTTCCTCACGTTGTTCTGAACCTTCCTTATGGATATCTGTTATCAAAAGGTTTATGGATACTGAACCTCTGTCGTAACTAATGATGAAAACGGGGAAATGAGGAACCTTGCAACGTCCATTGTTTAATTTTATTCGGCTCGGACTATGAAAAAAGAGTTTGGAGAAAAGTTTGCGTCCATTACGGATGGTGATTTTACGGTAAAATACCGAGCAAATTGCTACTGCGATGCAGTACAGTACGAAGTAAGATCGGAGCCTGTAGATGCAAAAATATGCCATTGCTTAGGATGCCAAAAGTTGCACGGCGCTCCGATGCAGTGGGCAGTTATATTTCACAAACACGATGTGAGAATAACGAAAGGAATAGAGCACCTAAACTTTTACAACAGTGAGCTTAAAAAGCATGAGAGAATTCTTCCGTGCAAAGTCAGCTGTGCCCTTTGTGGCACTCTCATTGCGGATGAAGGGCGCAATATGTGGCTTGCGTTTCCGTCTCTCTTTGATTTTGGGGGTGCGTCAAAGGTTCCAGAGAAATTCAAACCAACTTGTCATATTTTCTATAGTGTGCGGATCATCGATATGGATGATGATTTGCCCAAGTGGTCGGGTCACAAAAATAAATCAGAAAAATTGTAATCAGCCATATTGTTTTTCATATGCATAGGCATGGGGATAACGGGTCCTCGGATTGCAGTATTGCTTTTAGTGTCGCTTGCTCCAACACTTGAATCCGGGACGCCGCTGCCTTTGCCACTCCTTTGCCGCTCCCGATATCGTAGCAAGCGAGGACCAAGGGGGGCAGGCTGCAATATAAAGAAGGACTTCGGCCCGGTTAGCGACATGTGCTAATTTCTTAATTTCTGGGGTCGGACCCGACTAAGTTCTTTACTTGCAGCGACATACAATAGATGTCACGCTGTTTTTGGTGCTTAGAGCTATGATTTTGACCACAAAATGGGCTGTTTAAGAGGAACACGTTGAAGACCACTACGGGCTTAAAGTGTCAATATCGATAGCAGAATGGGACTTCTAAGCCCCGAAAATGTATGTTCCAGCAGTGTAAGTCTATGATGTATAAGGACTTGCTCAGGTCCGACCCCAGGAACAAGGCCAGGAACAAGGTCTTGAGAACGGGAATTGCAACTCGGTTTCTTAGTATCCATTCAGGAGGCTTCCCGGCGACAGCGAAATTGGTAGAGTCTGGCGTCTCAAGCTAATTTCAGAAATACTTACTCAAAAGAAGTAGGAGCCCCAACTTCTGAATCCAAGGAACCTCGTACCTCGGTCCCTGATTCAGGGCGTTAGCGTCAAGAAGGTATCAAGCAAATCAAGGTAAGAGAGTAAGCATGTTATATGTAGGCAAATGGCGAATCATAGAAACATCTGCATGGGACATTGATAATCTTGATGAAGGAGATGCCTTCGTTGAATTTACCAAAGAAGCTGGAATATTAACGTTTGACTACATTCACATTGAAATGGATGTAGTGAAAAATCGAATTGGTGACATGGAAATACTTGGATATAGCTTTGCTGGGAATGATGAAGATGAAGAAATATCTGGATGGGGATGGTTTCGGCAAACAGAAAGCAAGGCCGAAATGGAGGGGAAGATCTACTTCCATCATGGGGATATGTCAGATATCAAAATAGCAAAGTGCAAGAAAGGACGCTAACCAAGTGCTGCAAGGGACCTCGCTGACGCTCGGCCCCTGAGCCCCGTCGTTCGATCGGCGGAGGCGAAAATACATTGCTGTTCAATAAGAAAATGAGAATAGGATTCAGTTAATTATGCAGAAGCTGTCGGCAATAGTGAAAGATATGGCGATGACGTCGCTTAAGTCGTCAAATTCGGTTCCGTCAAGCGAAGCGGCTCATGCCGCCCTATTGTTTGTTCATGTGGCGTGGAATAAATCGCTCGGCAATAATGATGCGTATCGAAACTACCAGGGAGTCCTTGACAGACTTGAGGATTCAAATCCAGCCTTGTGGAATGAGTTCATAACCAGTGACCACGAGGCAATACTTGCCGATTTAGCTCGATACAAAGAAGAACACTACCCTGACGATCCACGGGTAATCGTTATGTGTGGAATGCGTGAGGATAATGTGCATGTTGAATGGACCGACCAGTGATTCGTAAAACTCACGGTTCCTGACGATATCGTAGCCACATGGACGACCAGGTCGTAAACTGGCAGCAACTGAGAATATATCGAATAAATCGCTTCACTCGGACCCCTGAAAGCTGACGCTTTCAGGGTCCGGTGAGCTCTGCGTTAGGGAGGTCAAGATGAAGCTGAAGAAAACCACCAGTGTTATCCTTGTAGCCGCCTTGGGAATATCAATGCTCGCGAATGCTATCCTCCTCTTTCGCACAACCTCCTCAAGTCAGAATACTCCTGGATACGAAGTACTTACAAAACCGATATCATAGGGGCCTATCAGATCCAAGGAATGCTAATCGCATATAAAGTGCATTTAGAGGGTAAACCAAAAGAATATATTCTTGATTCAGCGCCTCCTGCCAAAGGCATTGCAGTTGAAAACTTTTATTCGCATAAACCAGATAAAACTGCGAATACGAATTTAATAAGTCGGGTGCTACGCGTGTTTGACAAATCACGTAAACCAGAAAGAATTAAGAGAATTTGGCACACAGGGCTTAAAAACCGCTGGCTAGAAGCCTTTGTCAGAGAACACAATGCCACCCTATCCAGACTAAGGGACCGGCAAGAAATAACTTGGACTTTTGAATGCCCAATTGCGCCCCATCTTTGATCGCTTCTCAATCGCAAAATCCGCGACGTAGAACGGCTACGCCTGTGGTTTCGCTCAATCGGGCGCGAACAAATCTGGGGCACACTTGAACCTCAAATTGTCCAACTTATTTATTGCCGATCCCTAAGATCCGAAAAACCCTAACATCGTGGGTCAGTTCGCCGCCGCTGACGCGTCGCGATTGAGCCCGCCCGTTCGTATCAGAGATCGACCAGATGAATACTATTGCTCCAGTTGTCGTTGTTTTATCCCAGGGAGTAGGGTCGGGATTAATTCTAAGACGTTGGTTGTCAAACATATGGATCACCTCAATTGTGGCGGGAATCGCAGCTACATTCTTGTGGGGCCTTGGCATGGAAGTTTTTGTTCAAACTGACATCCCCCGATCAGGACATGGAAGCAACCCACTATGAAGGGATTCTGATAGTATTTCTCACTGCGTCCATCGCCTCACTGGTCGCCTTGAAACATGTGAGCTTGAAAGGTCAAATGACAAATCGAGTTGTCGGACGGCACGGAAAATGGGAACCTTGGAATATCGCTAGATCGTTGTTATTGTCGTAGTGTTATGTACGGTCCGCATGCCCAAGGATCGGCAAGCGCCTCGCAGACTGCTTGGAACGTCATCGAAAGGGTCCCTATGTCAAACCTGACATCACGCAAATCCCTGGTGGCCACTGTGGCAATCGTCGCCATCATCGCATCCATTGCTGCCCTGGTCGTGACGCGCGGCAGGGGTCTGGACAGCAGTGGATCTGCCAGTGCCACTCAGCCCGTCTGGGAGACCGGCTTCCGCACCGTCCGGCGGCCCTATGCCGTCAACATCGAGGCCGAGTACGATCTCGGCGGGTTGACGATCCCCCAGGAGCAGATTCACACCTTGGTGCGGAAAGACGGGATTCCCGCCCTCACCGATCCCAACCTGGAAAAGGTGACTGAGGCCGCCTGGTTACAGCCCGAGGCCCGTATCATCGAGGCCGTCGTGGGGACGGACGTCCTGGGCGTGCCGCTGCAAATCCTGAACTATCACGAGATCGTGAATACGACGCTGGGGGGCGAGCCGATCGCGATCACCTACTGTCCCCTATGTGACTCTGCCACGATTTTTTCGCGGCGCATCAAAAGACCCGCCGAGGGGGATAGCGGCGATCTGGTGCTGGAGTTCGGCGTCTCGGGCGCCCTCTACAACTCCAATGTCTTGCTCTACGACCGAACATACAGAGGGCTATGGAGTCAACTGGGGATGGAGGCCGTCTCGGGCCCGCTGGTCGGCAGCAAACTCGACATGTTGCCCGTGCGCCTCGTGACCTACGCCGAGTTCAAGAACAAGTATCCCCAGGGTGACCTGGTCAGCCGGGACACCGGACATCATCGGTCCTACGAAGGGTCGGCCTATGGCGACTACTTCGGGCACGACCGCCTAATGGTCCCGGTGGCGGAGATGGGCGACGCGCTGCCCAAGAAGACATTGGGCGTTGGCATTGCCACCGATGAGCAGGCGTGGTTCATCGCAAAGAAGACCATCGGGGCGACGGGCTTCACCTTCGATACGCCCAAAGGGAAGGTGACAGTCGCCAAGACGCAGGCCGGCATTGTTGTCCAGGAGGCGCCTCCCGGCATTCGTTCAGCCCAGACCTTTTACTATTCCTGGTCGGCCTTCTATCCGAAGACAGTCGTCCTATCTAAATAGCCGAATCACCCACGACTCCCCAGGAGCACGCATATGGCACGTTTTCCAACACTACCCGAAGATACCCATCTTGCGGATGTTTTCAAGGCCTTCCCTGCGGGCGTCATTCCACTCTTGGAATATCACGACATCATTCTCCGCGAAGAGTCCCCCTTGTCGGTGGCGCAGCGAGAGTTGATCGCCGCCTTCGTATCCGGATTAAACGCGTGTGACTTCTGCTATGGTGCCCATTCCATCATCGCCGAGTCCTTCGGCATCGAGCCCGCTCTGCTCGAAGGGTTGATGAACGGTATCGAGGATGCGCCGGTGGATGCCGAGCTGAAGCCCCTCTTGGCCTACGTCAAAAAATTGACACAGCATCCCAGCAAGCTCACCGACGCAGACGCTCAGGCGGTGTATGATGCCGGCTGGTCGGAACAGGCGCTCCACGATGCCATCACGGTTTGTGCGCTCTTCAATCTCATGAACCGCATCGTAGAGGGTCATGGGGTAGTGACGAACGACGCCGTGAGGCGCGCCCAGCGAGAGCGATCGGAAAAGAACCGAGAGCGACACCCTTCACCCAGATTCTACCGAGATATCGGTCGCAAGCTCGGCCTCTAAGCGCTCGAAAGTATCTAAGATGTCCCAGACTAAACCTGAAAGACTCGTGGCGCTGGATGCCTTGCGTGGATTCACTATTGCCGCGATGATCATCGTCAATTCGCCGGGCTCTGAGGACCACATCTATCGACCGCTTCACCACGCTTCCTGGCATGGACTGACTCTGACCGATCTGGTTTATCCGTTCTTCCTGTTTATAGTGGGTGTGTCCATCACTCTGGCTTATTCGAAACAGTTGGAAGCTCGGGCAGCCCACACCGACCTGATCCGAAAGATCGTGCTTCGCGGCGTGAAGATCTTTGCTCTGGGGGTGTTCCTCAACCTTTGGCCCGGGTTCGATTTTGGAGAAATCCGCATCGCTGGGGTCTTGCAGCGCATCGCCATCGTCTTTCTGGTCTGCGCCCTCATCTTTTTGAAGACCACCTGGAAGAGACAACTCTGGCTGGGAGCCGGCATGCTGGTTCTTTACGGGTTGCTCATGGGATGGGTACCGGTTCCCATCGATTCGGTCATTCAAAGCGCTCTCGATACCGGAACGGTTGAAAGAGGTCATGGAACCAGCGAACACGTTGACAACCTTCGGCAACTTTCCGAAGGATTTATCGCTGCGAACTACCAACCGGGTACGAACCTGGCCGCCTGGGTCGACCGGTTACTTCTTCCGGGCCAAATGTATGAGGTCACCTGGGATCCTGAGGGGCTCCTAAGCACACTTGCCGCTATCGTGAGCGGGATCATTGGCATGCTGGTGGGACGTCTGGTCCTCTCAATTACCGATACTTACCGGAGACTCACCTGGCTCTTTTTTTGCGGATTCTGCCTTTTCCTGGCGGGTGGAATCTGGGGCTGGGTATTTCCGTTAAACAAGAACCTCTGGACCAGTTCTTATGTCCTCTGGACCGGGGGCATCGCAACCATGGGACTCGCCGCCTGTATCTTGATCATCGATACACTTGGCTATAATCGCTGGACCCGGCTTGGCATCGTTTACGGGGCAAACTCCCTCACTTCCTATGTCCTGGCCGGAATGCTGACCATTGTCTTTTACCAAAGTCTGTTTGGAATGACGCCCTGGAACCAGTGGTTCTTGGAAACGCTCGGCAACCTCGGCGTGACCGCCAAATTAGCATCCTTCCTCTATGCCTTCCTTTACATGCTGGTCATCTATATACCCGTCCTGATCCTCTATAAGAAGAAGATCTTTATCAGGCTTTAATCCGGAAATCCCGGACAATCGCAGCTTCTGCGGTGAGCATGGCCTCAGGAGGCGGCTACCCGGAGGCCAGTTCCAGTTTGCCCGAGCCTCTTATGACCAGCAGCCAGTCCTTGTCGTCGGGTGCGGTGACGTGGACTTTCTGTCCGGCCTTAGCATCTCCGGACCCGAGCAGGTCTTCAGCCCCTGCGCCCGTGCGGGGGTTAAACCAGCCGTAGGTGAAACTGCCGCTGCTCGTATCGAGCTGGACGGCGCCGCCCTGTTTGAGATAGACGAGGTATATCTCTCCCGGCTTGCACAGGACGTAGTCTTCCGTGCTCTCGGTCAACTCGTCTTCGCACTTCATTTCCCAGAAGGGTATTCCCTGCTTCCTGAAGAAGTCCAGTGCGTAGCGACACTGGTCCCACATCTTCTCGCGGGTACGCCAATCCTGGCAGGTCAAGTCACTGTGGGGGTGCTGGTAACCGAAGTACCATTCGACGCCCGCGCCACCGGCCATGAGGTTGCCCCAGAGGGCGTTCTTGCGAGCATCGTCCCGGGTCGGATCCTCTGCATCCGTAATCAGCCCGTGCGTGGCGTCGCCCGGCTCGTCGCAGGCAACCACCCAGGGCTTGCCCGCGGTCACGGAGCGGTCAAGATAATCCCGAGTGCGCCGGTGCACTTGGCTGAAGTCGGGCCTGTTGGTCTGCAAGGAGAAACCGGTCAGCCGCGAGGCCTTGCCCAGCAGATCGTAGTGGGGCTCGCCCATGTTGTGGATGACGATGTGGTGCCTATAGGGGTCCTGCGTCCATAGGTAATTCGCCCAGGCCACCTTCTGCTCGTGTGTTGCATTGTTGATCTCCTCGCCGAGGTTCCAGTTGAGCGCCAGGTGATGGCTGAAGCGGGCGATCAGTTCGCGATAGTAGAGCTTGCGCTGCGGACCCAGGTCGCCCTCGTCGAGCAGCAACTCGTTCTCGGTTTCCATGGTCTTGAAGTGCAGGTACATGCCCAATTTGGTGCCGTGCTCGAACACGATTTCCCATTGGTCCAGGCGGGAGACATCCATACGCAGACGTTCGTCGTAGGTGGTATAGGGAAAACAGTTTCGATCGTCGCCTTCGATGTTCATCGTCAGGAAGGAAAAGACGTTCATCCCCTTAGACGACAGGTAGTTGATGGCCCCAATCATCCCTTTTCCTTTGCCACCCTGCCAGGTCGGATCGCCCGGCTTCCAATCTTTGCGATGGGGCCCCCAATCCTTGATGAAGTCGTCCTTTTGGCCGTCGGTCTTGAAATCGCCGTCGAAGTCTTCATAGGCCAGGAAGTTTTCGGGCGCGTCGGCGCCGCACTTGAGGAAGTACTCACCCGTGCCGGCAAAACGCAGATGATGCCTGCCGACATACTGCAGTAGTCCCTTGCCCCGGAAATCCCGGCCGCTCTTATCCGTGGGGCTGATTTGAAAGGACCCCGTCTCGCCGTCCATAGCGCCTGCGCTCTTGCCGGCACTCTTTCTGTTGGCCACAGCCACATTCGGTCCCTTTCGGAAAGAGACGCTATAGTTCCAGGTACCTACCGCATCGGGTGCGAAATGGACGCGCCATTTGTTACCGGAAGCGGCGCCGGAATTGGCCGCATCGCCGTCGGCGGCATAGTAACCGGGCACGACCTTCGAGCTGCCCGTAGCCTCATGGGTAAAGGTCACGTCGAGACGATAGGTGAGAAAGGGGTTGGGATCGGCCGTTTCACTCGTCCGCGGCCCATCAAATGTCAGCGTAACCTTGTGCCATTCTTTCAGTTCGCCACTGATCTCCGCGGCGCTCGCCGTCAGACTCGGTGCGACCACAATCATCATCAAGCAGGCGGCACATCCTAGTATTCTCAGTGGGTTGATCATAGGTGACTCCTTCTCGAAGAACTGCGACGGTTGCTTGCGATTTTGCGGCAAGTGTACCCGAATGGCGGATTGGATGGCAAGAGACTTTGGCAAGGCCCGGTAGGTGGCGGCAAGATCCAGGGCATAGTACTCCTCCGGTGCAAAGAGACCTTTCAGATCATACCCTGCCCGGACGAAGGACCAGAGTCTAGCCCGTGCATCGCGTTCCTGCACGAAGCATCTGGCATCTTGAAGACCGCCCGTTTTTTGCCCTCTTTCCCTGCCGGTGCGATGCGGGTACAAACGCCCCTATGGTTAGGGACCGGCCTGATTCAAAAAGTTCTCGCATAGGCGCCAGTCCGTGTGCCTTAGGAACCGGCAAGAAATAACTTGGACTTTTGGATGCCCAATTGCACCGCATCTTTGGCCGCTTCTCACTCGCCAAATCCTCACTGTAGCCCACTACACCTCCGGTTTGGCTCAATCGGCGCGACCAAATCTACGGCACACTTGAACCCCAAAATGTCCAATTTATTTCTTGCCGATCCCTTATCCTCGTGGTCGTAATCAGCGCAGCGGTTGTCGTTGTCGTAGTCGATACGCCTAATTGCCCTAATTCACGGTTTCGATTACGATCACGACAACGACAACGATCGGGAATGTGACCCGGAAAATGAACCAGGCGCAAAATCCCCCTCACAGAACCGTGGTATTTACAAGCGAGAGAAATCAAATGCCTCCACCCAATACACAGCAGGCGCGACGTCGTCGGCAAGTACGGCTCATGAAAAGTGGCGTGACCATGGATGCGAAGAAATTCACCTGGTTATGCCGAAAAACGCGGAATCGCATAGGGATTGTAGCCGAAGGGGATTCATGGTTTTCCTATCCGCCGAATCTTCTCTTCACAGGACCCAATTCAAATGTGATCGGTTGGGTCGTCAGTGCGGTCAAGGGCAGTGGTAAAGCCAATCTGCTGCGTTTGGCGTCCAACGGCGATGAAGTCTTCTTGCCAAACGATCTTTGAAGTCACGAAAAAAGAAAACCTGATTGCTCCGAAGGTCAGGACCTAGCGGGGCAGCCTGGGTTGCCAACGAAACCGGGCGAGTGAGACCCGATCCCTCGCGTCAAACTCAATGCCCTCGCGTTCCAGTAGGGCACGTTGAACCCGTTCGAATCCCGGCTCCGAGCGAGGACTGACCTCGCCCTTCGCGTTGATGACGCGATGCCAGGGCAGGGACCGAGACTCCGGTAGAGCATTGAGTGCGTATCCGACCATCCTCGCCTGTCGAGGAAGGCCCGCGAGCGCCGCTATCTGTCCGTAGGTCGCGACGCGGCCACGCGGTATCCGCCTAACAGCTGCGTATATTTGCTCGTACGTATGGTGCATCCCGACCACGTCGAAGTCCTCCGCCATCTAAACGGCGCCCATGATGATGAGGGTCGCTTCTCCTGAAATCTCTGGAGAAGGGAGGCCTTTTCCCGTGCCTTGGTATGTCACGGGAAAAGGAGAGGCATGCAGATCCAACCCAAGCTAAGAGCACCTACGCAAAATGAGTCTGCATTCGAGCGGCTTATTTTCCCTCTGGACGGCGTCAGGCTCCATCGACCATCCTCGGATGGCCTGCTTCGCCTTCCTTGCCAGAGGCACGAAACGCTTGCTCTCGGTGCGACGATCATTTTGCGTAGGGGCTCTAAATCTGAGCGGACAATTCGGTAATTTGTTGTCATGCACGTACTAATCATCAAGCTCAACGGCTTCTGGATCTTCACTTTCAGGTGGTATGGCCTGTAATACTTCCTGAGCCTTAGTCACTTGGTCTTTGGGGACTCGAATCTTTGCAAGTATAGCCAGGTAAGGGAGCATGTTGCTCGTATTCTCATTCTCTATGAAAACAGTAAGGCCATGGCTTTCCAAGATGGATGCCACGAAGGCCGCTTTTTGTCCTTCGACTTCGGCCACTGTAATCAAATCTCCCATCTCAATAGCCTTTCAAATGTAATGACAAAACGCCAAGCGCTGTTGCAGAAATGTGGCGGCCAAACTGGAGCGCCTGGTTGTGTGCCGGGCGTGTCCGGCGACGTAAGCGTGATAGTAAGATTTAGAAGAGAAAAGGGATCAAGGTTTAAATGTGTGCTCAACCAGGTAACTGATCACTGATTACTGGTGCCAGAGTCAGGAAGCGCGAAGGCAATGATCGCGTCCCCATACTTGGTGCCAAGCTTGCCTCCACCTCCGGCGGCAATGGCAACATACTGCCTACCCTCGATCATATAAACGCTGGGAGTGGCGTATCCTCCTGCCGGCAATTTATGTTCCCACAAGACTTTTCCGGAATTCTTGTCAAACGCCCGGATTTTCTCATCCGGCGTCGCTGCGATAAAGAGCACTCCCCCGGCCGTTAGGACGGGTCCGCCAAAGTTTTTTGCCCCCGTGTTACGAATGCCTTTTGCCACTAGCTGAGGGTACTCACCCAAGGGAACTTTCCATAAGATTTCGCCTTTGTTCAAATCAATGGCATTGAGCGTTCCCCACGGGGGTGAGATTGCTGGAACCCCGTACGGATCTGAAAAGAAGGGAGCGATCTGTGCGTATTGTGGCGTCGAGGTCTGCTTTGGCGTTTGATTGTTCGAGATGATGGGCTTCGCTTTCTGACCGGTTTCTAGAGGTTGAAGTCTATTGATGGTCGGGGCCTCATTGGCATTGACATACAAGACGTTCGTTTCCGGATCAAATGCACCGCCACCCCATTCCACGCCGCCTTGATGGCCGGGGGTGGTTATCGTTCCTCGCAGGGAAGCGGGTGTATATAAGAATCCGGTTTCGTACTGCCCAAACTGCTCCAGCGCCGAGGCATGGGATTCCGGAGTGATATGCGTGAGATCTGCTTCGTAGGTGGCTAGGCGCACCAGGGGCGGTGGTTTCAGCGGAAAGGGTTGCGTCGGCCAGGCTTGCTCACCTGGTACTTTGGAGGCAGGGACTGTGCGTTCTTCGACTGGAAATACGGGCACTCCGGTGTCGCGGTCCAGGACAAAAGTCAGCCCCATCTTGGTAAGCTGCACGGCAACATCCCTGGACTCGTCTCCATCACGAATGGTCGCCAAGATCGGGGCCGGCGGATTATCGTAATCGAAGATATCATGATGAATCGTCTGAAAATGCCATTTGCGTTCCCCTGTCGTCGCATCCAACGCCAGAACGCAATTGGCAAACAGATTCATTCCCTTTCGAGATCCTCCATAAATGAAATCACCTGCCGCTGATCCGGTGGCACAGAAAACCCAGCCTCTTTCCTCGTCGAGTGAGAAGCCGCCCCAGGGATTGGCGCCGCCGTATCTATCTCCTTCCTCCCATTGCCACGTATCATAGCCGAACTCACCCGGATGTGGCACGGTATGGAATATCCATTTGAATTCACCCGTTTCGGTGTCATAGGCGCGAATGTCTCCCGGCGTCGAATCGTTCCCTTCGGGTACCCGCGACCCCACAATCAGAACATTCCGATATACAATGCCAGGGGTCGTGACTTCGATAGAGGCCTGAGCAGGATCGACACTCAGATTCTTTCTCAAATCAATGAAGCCGTTCTCACCAAATGATGCAATCAGGGCGCCTGATTTCGCGTCAATGCCATACACCCGATCCTTGACGAAATTAAAGATCCTCTGTTTCTTCCCCTGAGCATCCTCCCAATAGACGAGTCCCCGGTTTCGACCCCGAAATTCTCTGTTGTCTTTGTTGTACTTGGCGGATTCGAAAACCCAGATCTCCTCGCCGGTCGCTGCGTCCAAAGCGACGGCGTTTACCTTGGGCGTGGTAAAATACATTAAGCCGTCGACGACAATCGGATTGCTATACATGGACGGTCCGTTGCTATCTCCATGGTGGTATTCCCAGGCTATCTCAAGTGCGTGGACATTGTTGGCATCGATTTGAGTCAGCTCCGAGTATTGAATGGCCTTCTTGTCACCCCGATAGATGGCCCAATCCCTATAATTATCGAACCGGTCGCTCCACTCCTCTTTTGGCGTGGAACCATTCAACTCACATCCGAACAACAAAAATAACAGGATAAACAAATGCCCACCCGAAAAGTTTCTGGATGGCTTTTTGATGATAGACAGTTGCTTCGTCATGGTTTCACCCGAGTGTGCAGTCATATAGAGTTTCCGAAGAGGAAAAACGGTATTTATGATACTGAATAGGAGAAGACATTTCGAGCTCTTTATATCAGAGACCCTTCAGATCTTAGAGCACCTACGCAAAATGAGTCTGCATTCGAGCGACTTATTTTCCCTCTGGATGGCGTCAGGCTCCATCGACCATCCTCGGATGGCCTGCTTCGCCTTCCTTGCCAGAGGCACGAAACGCTCGCTCTCGGTGCGACGATCATTTTGCGTAGGGGCTCTTAGTCGGTGGCGTTGCAATATGCCGGGATCCACGGGCCTTCCGGAGCATTTTCCTTGACGCCGACCGGGGGTGCACTAGATTGAGGCGGAGTGAGGCGTTTTGCCAACCGTTCCGACGGAGCCAGATCATGCACCGACTTATGTATACTGCGCAAACGAGAGGGGATTTTGCGACGGTCTTCGTAATGGTTGCCTTCACGCTGTCTTTGGGCATGTGGAGCGCTTCGTGCCAAGCTCACGAGAAGGGTCACCCGCCTCTCGCGACGGGCTCGTCCGGCGACGAGTACGAGGCGAAACTCGCCGCGGCGATCCAGAAAGCGCGCACTGGCCATCCTTTGGAATACGACGAATCCCTCGGCATGTTTGCACATTCCGACCACGTCGGCTTCCGCTACCCTTTTTCGGGTGAAGCGCTCGCACAGGCGGTGCCCTCACCAGCGGTAGCCGCGAACCTGATCGCCCCTCCGGCGGAGGAACCGGCGGGGTTTCTCGGCCCGAAGGCCATCATTCACGAAGATAGTGCATCAGGCGATGCGGACGCCGTCTTGGCGGCAGCCGATGACAACACGATGTGGGTCGCCTATACGAGTTTTCGCGAGGGTGACGAGGATGTGTACGTCAGGCGCCGTAACAGCGATGGCGCGTGGTCAGACGAGGTTCTGCTGGGCAAGTCGCCAGGGGCGGACTTCAGCCCCGTGATCGAGGTCGATTCCGACGGTCACGTCTGGTGCGTCTGGTGTCGGCAGAGTGCCGATGGCAGTTGGCCGCTGATGGTCTGCCGCCACGATGGCCGGCGCTGGTCAGAGGAACGAGTGTTATTTGACGGCCGTTGCTATCATCCCCAGATCCAGCGTGTCCAAGGCAGTGGCAACCTCGTGCTGGCGTGGGAGGATTGGTCCGGCGGAAACAGCCGTGTGTATGCCTCGTGGCTCGAGGGTGGGAAGTGGTCCGAGCCGATCTCCGTCGCCGACGGTTCGGTCACGCAGCAACGTCCCGTCCTCGCCTCTGGCGGCGATGGCGGCGTCTGGCTCGCTTACGACGTGGTCGTGGATCAGAAGTACGAGTTGCGCCTCGCTCGCTGGGATGGCCGCGTCTGGGATCACCAACCACATCCGCCGGAGATCGACGGCCATCGCCGACGGGCTTCTATTGCCGTCGACAAGTCAGGCCGGGTATGGGTCTTGCCGGAGACCGAGGTGATCGAGCCAATCCAGGTCCGTCGTGCATTCAACGGGCAGGACGTGATCTATAACGTGCGCCCGCCTTGCAGGGCCATGCTCATCTGGACGGGCAAGCGCTGGAACGCGCTACCGCCCGGTCCTGCGATGACGGCCAAGGCAGCGGTCGTCCACATCGACGAGAAGGGCAGCGTCTGGATTCTGGCCCGCACCCCCGGTCCCGGGACGCGTGACTTCCTGCTTGTCGGCCAGCGGTATCGCGGCTCGCAGTGGTACACCGGTACGCTCAGCGACGGACCTTGGGATGGCCGGCCGGACGGCAGACTCCGCTTCCGCGTCGGCAAGGAGCCGGTGGGCTCCGTCAAACAGCCGGTTGCTGTCGTGGAGCGTGAGGGCAAGGTATACGTCGCCTGGCACGAGACCCAACGCCGCTTTACCTTCGAGCCGGCTTGGACCTACGCCGACGGACCCGTGCACACCATCCTGCACACGTTGGCCATTGAGGCGGATCAGTACCTGGAAGCAAAACCAGTCGCATACGATCCGTCCTACCATGGCACAGATTCTCCTGAAGTCACACCCTTGCCACACGCCAAGATGGCCCGTCCGGATGCGAGTGACAGGTTTGAGATCGACGGACAGCCGCTGCACGTCTATTACGGCGACTTGCACCACCACACCGAATATTCGCGCGACCCGGGCGTCGTCAACGACGACGTGGACGGCAACTATCGCTATGTCCGCGACATCCGCCGGCTTGATTTCGAGGGCTTGGCCGATCACGCCGAGCATATCAATCCGCACGACTGGTACCGCATCCGCCGCGCCGCCTCGTTCTACAATCAAGGCGAGCATTTCGCGGCCATGGTGGCCTTTGAATGGACCAGTGAGTTCTATCGCGCCGGCAACTACCAGGAAGGTCATCACAATGTGGTCTATCGGACGGACGGCCCCGAAACGCGCGTCTACAGCGCTTCGCTGCCGAGAAGCAACACGCCTTTGCGACTGATCCAGCGGATCGAAGAGGAAATCGAGGCAGCTCGACAGAAAAACATCGACGCCAACACCCTTCTCTTCCCGCACGATCCGAGTCGTTGGGTTCAGCCCATTTCGTGGAGCTGGTACAATCCGCGGATACGCCTGCTGGAGCTGGTACAGTCACGCGGCAACCACGAACACCTCGGTTCGCCACAGTTCACGCCGTTGCGGAATGACTTCCAGCAGCAACTCATGGGCAAGAGCGCCCAGGATGGATTGAACAAGGGTCTGCGTTGGGGCTT
Organism: Planctomycetota bacterium; assembly: GCA_022563885.1. Taxonomy (GTDB): domain Bacteria; phylum Planctomycetota; class Phycisphaerae; order Sedimentisphaerales; family Anaerobacaceae; genus JAIPFM01. The sequence goes on from JADFMM010000024.1 coordinate 37,772, forward strand.
CATCGGCAGCGGCGACCACCAGGGCCGTCCCGTGGCCGGCGTGTTCGCACTCGCCTCCGACCGAGAAACGATCTTCGATTCGCTTTACGCCAAACGCACGTTTGCCACGACGGGCGCGAGGATGGTCGTCGTTGCCTCTGTCAATGGGCATCGGATGGGGAGCGAGTGGCACGGGAGCGAGACCGAGCACACGATCGACATTTACGCCCGAGGCTCGAAGCCCATCACCTTCGTTGAACTTTGGAAGAACGGGCGGATGCTTTGGCGCTGGTCACCGAGCGTCGAAAGCCGCGAATTCAAGGTCAGCCACAGGGATCCATCGGCCCCCTATGCGCGCGAGAACTGGTGGTACGTACGTGTCACCCAGGAAGGCGGCGAAATGGCCTGGTGCAGCCCGATCTGGTTCGTCTATGAGGGAATCGAGGCAGAGGTGATTTCCGACGCCGGCGGCCCCGAGCCGCATTACATGACGCCCGACTATCCCGTGCCAATTCCCATCCTCATGCGCAACCAGAAGGACACCACCGTCACCGGTACCCTGACGCTGACCGATATTCCGGCCGGTTGGACCCTGGACCCAAACGCATCCATCTCGTTTGAATTGCCGCCGGACAGTTGGACGACTTACGTCTGGTACGTGACGGCTCATGCAGAAGCGATCGATGAACTCAAAGCTTTGCCGCTGAAGCTGAGGGTCGAGTTTGCAGATGGCGAGAAACGCACGCATCGTGTCACCTGTGTCCAGACGCCGGAGCTGTTGCAGACGCGCGGCCAGCTCAGCGAACTCAATGACGCAGTCTACCTCCAGCAAGACTTGGACCTGCTCAATCAGTGGCTACGCACGATGGCCAAACGGTGGGGAATTGACGGAAAGTGATTCAGTTCCGTCTGAAAACTGATTACTAAGTTGTTTAAATAAAACACTTTACATATCATCCGGATCGGTTTAAACTCATGACTGGACCAGGCTCTGTCGGAAAACTCCGTCTGGCTTCGATCGGCTTGTTTTCCGCCCGGCTGCATCGACCATGAAACCAATATAGCCTGCTT
>JADFMM010000211.1 GCA_022563885.1 Planctomycetota bacterium
ATTCGGACGGAGCATTGCCGAAGATTTTCGAACAGCGGCGGATGGAACCGGCGAAGCTGGACGCCCTGTTTCGCGGCGATTTGGACTGGATCGTCATGAAGGCCCTTGAGAAGGATCGCATCCGGCGCTACGAAACGGCCAGCGACTTCGCGCGTGACATTCAGCGACATCTCGATGACGAGCCGGTCGAGGCCTGTCCGCCGTCGGCCAGATATCGTCTGCGCAAGTTTGCCCATAAGCATCGTGCGGCGCTCTCTACAGCCGCGGCGCTGGCCGTCATCCTGATGACGACCACGGGGATCAGCCTCTGGCAGGCCTATCGGGCGACCAGGGCCGAAAGGGTCCTCTTGGCGATGGACAGCGAGAGGACCCAGTTGCTGGAGCAGGCCACCCACGAACGCAACCGCGCTCTGGCAGCAGAACAGTCAGCAAACGAGCAACGCGTACGAGCCGAGGAGGTGACGGTAGACGCACTGCACGCGTTGGGTCAATCAGCGTTCCACAGTGCTCGCGCGATCCTCGCCTCGAATCAGCCTGGACGACGATGGGCGGCGCTCGATGCCATCAGAGTGGCACACGACCTGCTGGGCCTCAGCAAAGAGGCTCTCTCTGATCCCGGCGGAGGGGCTGAGAGTCTGGAGGGATTACTTGGGGTCATGGGCATGGCGGAATTGAAGACCGAGGCAGAAGGAGTCACCGGAGCAAGACCGACGACAGCGCAACTTCGGACCGCGGCCACGGCCGCGCTGCTGCAAGCGGACGGGCGGCTCGCAAATTGGGAATCGAAGAAGGACGACCTCGCCGCACCGCCCCTCACCCTGCAATGGGAAGGTCAGGTGAACGCCGTCAGTGGCGACGGTCGATTCCTGGCCACGGCATCGATCAGCGTTAAAAAAGGCCCAATCGGCCTGAGTGTCATCGAGGTCGAGACCGGCAAAGAGGTTTGGAGCCCGGATCAGAAGAATCTCGGCAAAGACTTTCCTATGGTGATGGCCATTTCGTCGGGTGGAAAGCAACTTGCGTCGTTCTCGGTCATGAGCCCAGGCACCCTGAAGATCTGGGATCTCGCGAAGAACAACGACGCTCGAACGTTGACCATTCCCGGCCCTTCGCTCAGGGACGCACTCCGCGAGACGGCGCAATCCGTGGTGCCCGGAGGAAGGCTCCCGCCTGCGGACAGCAGACCAGACGAATCGCTCGAGGCTCTATCCGAGCCGCCACTCTCCGAAACCGAAAAAATACAGGCCTACCGGGAAATTGCTCGTAAGGCATTCGAAGAGGGGGCGAAGCAGTACCGGCAGCAGAAGTCGGCGAAGGGAAAAGCCGGGCCCACGCCGCGAACTGCCGGCAGCGTCTTCAACGCTATGCTCGGTGGTCTGTTCTTCAGCCCCGACGGCCACTGGCTGTCTGGAGTCCGTTCGGCCGGCGGCGCGCGGAGCGATGTGCTGCTATGGGACTTACGCGGCGCCGCGCACAGCATGGGCCGTGTGATCGCGACGATCGATCTGCGTCCTCAACTTCGGCCTGCCTTCAGTCCGGACAGTCGGCTGCTCGCATGGCCCGACGGAGAGGGCACCGTCACACTATGGAACCTCGTCAAGGGCGAGCAGGAAACACAACTCGAACTGCCCCTCTATCTCCATGGTCTGCTCACGTTCACTCCGGATGGCTCACGTCTCGTGACGCACGGGCATCGTCTCGACGACGCGAAGGGCAGGGCTCCGGAACGTCCCGGTCATCTGCTCGTGTGGGACATTGCCGGGAACCGGGCCGTCCACACTCTGGAGACGAGTCCGAGATTCCTCGCGACGGCAATCAGCGTCGCGCCCGATGGTGAGCGAGTCGCCGTGGGGCAGATGAACGGCGAAATGCTCGTCATCGATCTGGCCGGCGGAAGCGTGATCCGGCTCGACCACGGGGCGATGCCCATGACACTCAACTGGACGCCCGACGGCAAACGCGTCATCTCGGCAGGGATCGGTGCTTGCAAGGTGTGGGAACTTTCCCCCGAGACAGCGTTCACCACACACAGGTTGAACACCGGAAATCACGACCGGCCGATTTCCCGCTTCGCGCTCAGCCCTGACGGCAAGAGCATAGCCATCGAACAACTGCGTGCAGGAGCTGTCGAACTGTTCGATCTGCAAAGCGGCGAGCGGACCGGGCGTTTCGGGAAAGCCCGGCGCTTCGGGATGCCCGGTTCATGGTTGGTCTTCAGTCCCGACGGGAAACGGATCGTTCGAGCCGGCCTCGACGGAGTTCGAGTCTGGAACGTCGATGGCGACGGTCAGCCGCTTCAGAACGACATGCCGGAGGGCTTCAAAGGAAACAGGGTGACGTCTATGGGGTTCCGCGACGACGATACGCTGCTTCTCTGCGCATTTGATCAGCTTCGTCCCTCCGTCAAGGAGGCACTGTCGGGCAAGGTTGTCTGGAGACACGACGCCCGACAGCCTTACGCGATGCCGCGCATGAGTCGGGACGGATCACTGGTGGCGTTCTACAGCCAAAGGGAAATCGGTAAAGGAAAGCGCATGATCGAAGTCTGCCGGCTGCCGGACGGTGAGGCCGTGTGTCGCATCCCCTCGGCCCGTAAAGAGTTCAACTTGCAGACCGCTGTGGACATCAGTCCGGACAACCGATGGCTGATCGAAATTGAACTCGGCGTGAACTTTGTCGCTTCATACGCCGGCACCAATCCACTGAATCCATCACGGGCCATCAATGTCTCCGGCGGCGCGAACGAGGCCTGGCGGGCGACGTTGTGGAGTATCGAAACCGGCGAGACGCACTGGGAAATCAAGGGCGATGCGAAGACCGAATCGATGGTGTTCAGCCCGGATGGCCGCTACTTCGCGATTGCGCAGCGAAACGGTAGGCTCGTGCTGTGAGACATTGAGCGAAAGGAACGCATTCTGGAATGGCAGGCATGGGAAAGTGGCGCACCCAAAGTCGGTATCTCAACCCGTGAACTGGCATTTACCGCCGACAGCCGAAAACTGGCAGTAGCCGCCGAGACCGGTCCTGCCCTCCGTCTGCTCGACCTGACGAAACTGAATGTCGAACTGGCCGAATTCGGGCTTGGCTGGTGAAGTTCGCGCACAGCGCATTTTCCGGCCCACCTCCCCCGCGGCAGCAGTCCTTTCCTGCCTTACCCTACCCAGGGCCGAGCCTGTAGGATGGCTAGTTGGTCTTCGCTGGTGATCTAAGGAGCTAGTGTTTTCCGTCCAACATGAACATTTGAGCGCTATCGAGTTTGAAACCTCTGGAAAACGGTCAGTTTCTCAGCTTAAGACTATCTCTTTTGGTGGTCGCGGAGAAGCTGTAGAATGGCTTGTTCGGTACTAGAGCCCGCACACAACATATCCCAGCATAGGAGACTTCACTATGGCCGACGTATCAAAAACTGGCGACGTGGAGAGGTCGCGTACTTCCAAGCCCGCCGCTTTACCCCTGTCGACTTTAATCAACGTCGCATTATCGTTTTTGTTCGTAGTACTAGGCGTCACATTCCTGTTGTGGTCCGCCTTCGGGCAGTTTGGGCGCGACTTAGTCGCGAAGGACTCAATCGCCACGGTCGGCTGGGTGATTCTGGCGGTTGGCGTGGTCCTCGGATTAATCAACGCGTTGCTTTACTATTCTCGAGCGCAGGCCAGACTTGCTTCGAAGTCGTGACAGTGGCCACGCTACGAAATCCTTATCCGACAGGCAAACACTTTCATCCATGACTGCCTTGTGCCAGTGTCTCAGAAGGAGTCATGCGAACTCGCGATTTTCACCTCACGGGACCACTGACCCTATTTGCCTTCCTTGCGCGGTCCTGACCCCAATAGGTTGGCTATTACTTCAGCGAGGACAGGTAGGCGATGAGGTCGCGGAACTCTTCGACGGCCATTAACTGAGGCAGGTCATCGGGCATGAGAGAGTGTTCCATCGCTCCCCAAGACTCAATGTCTTTGCGAGGAAAGTTGTGTTCCTGCCCGTCGAGCGTAATGAGCTGGACCGCATTTGTCTCTTGATCGATTTCGCGGCCAAATGTCGTCTCGCCATTTTTCATCTTCACGAACCACCCTTGGTATTCGGGCGCGATTGAGTCGCTGGGATTGACGATTGACCGAATAATCGCGTCCCGGTTGGCCGTCCGACCGATCACCGTGAGATCCGGACCGAAAGGCATAGCGATGAACCCGACGGCGGAACCAGACCCCAATTTTATGCCGCGCCCATCTACGGCATGGCACGCGTTGCAAGCGGAATTCTCGGAAAAGAAAACGCGCCGTCCCGCGTCTGGATCGCCACCTTTCTCGAAGTATTCCTGCCAATGGCGTAGTGCGCCGGAGTGCGAGGTGTTTTCCGGGGCCAGGAGAAACTCGAGCTGGCTCTGAAGCCTGGGTTCTCGTTCATCGGCTACAATCTCGGCGAGCTTCCTCTTTGCAGCGTCTAGTACGGTCGGATTCGCTCCCAGTTGGCGCAGAGTTCGGGCTGTTTCGAGTCGCACACTTGGCTCCGAATCATCCAGCAGAGCAAGCAGAGAAACGTCGGGCTTCCCCGCCAAGGAGACCAGCGCCTCCGTTCGCATGGCGAGCGGTTGACTTCGATCATTGGCGATGGCGCGCAGGATCGCCGTCGCTTCAGGAAGAGCGCTTTCACCCAATCGACGAATCGCCTCGATTTGCAGCGCGGGATCGGACCTTCGCGCGGCCTCGCTCAGGAATTCGTGATTTGCCGGCGTATCGAGATTCTGGAGCCACCGAAGGGCCATTGCGCGAAGTGCCGTAGGTCGGTCTTCGTTATGAACCAATTGCTCGATGAATTCCGGACTCAGTTGTCGGCGGAGCTTAAATACCTGACCTGCGGTTTTCGTAGCGTCAGTTGACGTCGACTGTTCCATGATTTGCATCGTGGCCAGCCAGGTTTGAAAAAATGCTTTGGTGAGATCCGGTTTGGCAGCGGCCTCGTCGATTTTTCCAGTGAGGGCTTTCAACTTTTTTTCGCCGGCCCAAATCATTGCCATCTGAACGACCTCCAGGTCGGAGTCCGCTAGCCTTGGCTCAATGGTGGTTGCGGGATCCGGGACGTCCGCTCGTCGTAGTGCCAACAGGGCTCCCAGTCGCACCCTTCCGTCGCTGTGTTCGAGGTCTTGAATGACCTCCGTTCGAAATTCCGGCCGAGCCATGGCTGTCACCGCGGCGTTGCGAATGAATGGATCCGTCTCCGAGAGCGCCCGGCGCAGCGCGGGATATTCCGCGATCTGCGAGGCGTCAGTGAGATTCTGTAAACGAGCCAACTCCGGTGTGGCTTCCTGTTGGGAGAATGGTTTTCGAGGAGGGTCCGTCGATACCCCGGGCCTGGCAGAGACTTTCCATATGCGACCCTTTAGATGAGTCGTATAGTCGATGAGCATCCAGTCGCTCACGTATATCGCACCGTCGATCGGGCTTGCCGCCAAACCCGAAGGACGAAATGGAGACGTCTTATTGTCGTGTCCTTGCCCTTGGAGCATTATCTCCGACGACGCGCTAATCGACGCGCCAATCGTTTCCGGCCGGAACAAGGTCAGGTTGTGCTCCCCCCAGGTGGCGCAGATGATGGTGTCCCGATAATCCAATGGCAGGGCCGCATCATTGGCGTTGAGGACGGCGGTGGGAGCTTCTCCGATGCCAGCGATCATCGGCAGCGTTCCGGGTAATTCGCCATCCCAAGCCTGATAGGGGTGCAAGCCATAGCGGCCGTAGGTACGCTTGAATCCGTAGTCACCACCCCTGACGATGTGGAGGAGTCGGTTGGGACCGCGGTGATCGGGATCGTTATCGAGGGCCAGCAATCTGCCATGACGATCGAAGGCGATGCTGTAGGGATTCCAAAACCCCCAGGCGATTCGTTCCAGATGCGTTCCGTCCGGCCTGCAGCTGCAAATGATCCAACCACAATAGGGGCAGACGCTTAGGCGTTTCCCATCACTGCCGATCCAATCATCGCTCGTGGTGCCGGTCCCCACATACAGCCAGCCATCGTTCGAGAAGGCGATTCCCTGCATCTGTCCATGCGGATTCCCCCTCTTTTCATAAGGGTCCAAATGCAAAATCCGCGTTCGAGCCTCCGATCGGCCATCGCCGTCCTCGTCGTGCAAGATGAGGACCTCGCGGGTGCACACGCAATAGAGCGTGCCGTTTTTATCGAATGCCAGGGCTTGAGCTTGAAAAATTTCATCTGCAAACACGCTCATCTTTTGGAAGCGCCCGTCCTCCCGCTCGCCTTCGAACACCTTTATGACGTCGCCTTTGGGACCGGCATAGTTCCGGGGCGGATTGTGCGTGTGGGACTCGATCACGTAGAATCGCCCCTGATCATCGACCGCCGCGCCGATAGGGGTGACGATATCGGGATCCGCGGCATACAGCGTTACCTGCAGTCTGTCGTCGCTGAGCGTGGGGTATTCGATGGCCGTATCCGAGGCGGCCTGTGACGCCGCCGAGAGCGAAGCCGAAATGCAGAGTAGGTAAGGAAGAAACTCGTTCATGGTATCGGGTTCTTTTGTTGATGACTTCCCAGCGATGGGTTCAATACGTGGCCAAGCCTGGCTCGTCGCCGATCTCCTTCAAGATTGAGCGTAATCCATCCAGATTCGCCTGTAGCGTCAGCTTCGCATCCGCCGATCGGTTGTGCCCGATGATCCCCACGGGTCCCCGCCAACCGGACTTGAATATAACCTCGATCATCTCCCTTTCGCGGTCTCCATTTCCAAGCGTCGCAATCTGCGGTCCGCTCGAGTGCATCCCATTGAGGTTTACCGCGACCAGGTGCGGCTGGAGCCGCGGGAAAACCTGCTCCAGCCGGTCCATTTGCGCGTGCGACTGATGGAAATTGTACACGATACCAAGCTGAGCCGCCGGCATCGCTTCCTTCAGCCTTTCCAGGATGGCAATCTGGTTCTCGCTTTGGGTGAACCACTTTGTTCGGCCGTGCCCATATAGGACGAGCCGACATCCGCGTCTGTTTGCCTCAATCACTAGCGGGCGGAGCCGTGCCACCGCCCGCTCTACCCGGCTAGCGGCGGGTAAATCATTGAAATCTTCCTCCAGTGTAAGCCACCATTGGATGCGGAGCTTTTGGCGATCGACGACGTCGAGGAACGCGCTGATCTGCGGCTCCTCTAGCGGATTCTCTGTATTAACGGGCGTCCATACCGCAATCAGTTCAATGCCCTCTTTTTTATATGCCTGTACGTAAGCCTCGAATTCGGCGACCCTCGCCGCGTTACGGCAGATGTAGCCCGCTTTGCTTATCCCGAGTTCCTTCAATAATCGCGCCCGTTCCTCCGCTGTACGATTGACGGCGTCATATTCCTCGTAAGCCCAAACGTGCAAATTTGATTTGGCGAACGCGCTGGAGCCATTCAGGGTGGCTTTCATGTTCTGGCGTTTCGGTTCTGCGGCGGCGATGTTGGAAGCCACTGTCTGCAACGAAAGAGTTAGGACGATTAAGGCTAGCGGGTTAGTCATCGGATTGACTCTCTTCGAAACAAAGATCTGGGGGCTGTTGCATCAATTCGTCAATTCCGAGCAGCTTTGCAATGACTGATCGGCATTTTGATTGAACTGATAGTGTCCTAGCAAAAACTTCGAATTTGTTTTTATTCTAATGGCTTATGTAAGCTCCCTGAATACCGTTTAGGGATTAATTTTAGGGAAATAGTCAGGAGGAGACAACTTGAAAATATGAGGGCGCGATTATGGTGGTTTTCCGGAGAACTTTGTGGCAAAGAAATGAGAGATCGACCGATACCCGGCATCGTGTTCCGGGTACTTCAACGCGGCTTCGATCCCCAGCGCGTCCATACGAACTTTGGAACCGGCAAGAAATAACTTGGACTTTTGGATGCCCAATTGCACCGCATCTTTGGCCGCTTCTCAATCGCCAAATCCTCACTGTAGCACACTACACCTCCGGTTTGGCTCAATCGGCGCGATCAAATCTACGGCACACTTGAACCCCAAAAATGTCCGATTTATTTCTTGCCGATCCCTTTGAGCGTGAGTCCGAAGATGACGGTGAGTCATTCATCACGCAGGTTCCTTGATTCGAGCACTCGTTGGTCTTTTGCCGGCGCAGGCAGTCGGTCGAAAATCTGATGGATCGGAAGTGGGTGAAGCGTCTGTGACGGCAGCAGATCAGCGAATGACATTCTGGTCCAGTTTTAAGAGTCTGGCGGCGTTTTGGTAGTAGACTTTTTCAAGTACGTCATCGGGGAGGTAAATGCCGTAGATGCGCCACCGCCCGAGGTTTCCGCCGTAAGAAAAATACTCGTCTTGAGTCTCGAGAAAACGAAAATAGACCCGGTAATGGAAGCGCGTCATGCTGCCGCGATCGACGCCAAAGAGGATGCGATCCTGATACTTCAGGAAGAACTTGCGCGAGGTATATGGCTGCCGACCCAATTCGTTCACCCGGGCGCCGAATTCGACGTGAAAGTTTGGGAATCGGTCCAGAAGCGCCCCAACTTCGGCAAGATTTTCGGGACGGTTGGCGACGTGCAGCCCAATGAAAGTTGTGTCCGGATGACGCGCGATGACTGCGTTTCGTTGCTGCAACAGAGTGTCCTTCGTCGGGAAATCCTTGCCCTGAAAATGCCAGAGTGGATGACGGCTCAGCGCAATATGCTGCTCGTTGTTCTTGTCCAATGGCAAAAAGAAGGCGTCTGGGTCGGCCACATGAATGGCGACCGGAATGCCCAACTTGCCGCACTCGGTCCAGACCGGATCCAATCGGGGATCGTTGACGGCAATCAGTTTTCCGGTTTCGTCCCGGACATACAAGCCGAGCGCCTTGGAGATCTTCAGGCCACGGGCACCGGCCGTGACCGAGTCTCTTAGCTGCTCGACCATTTGTTCTGAAAAGTCGGAATCATTGATGGCGCTCCATTTCAATCGAGTGAAGTGAATGACTCTCCCGGGCCAGCGACGGTATTTGGCTTTTTGCCTCTCCAGAATGTCGCCCCACCGTCCGTCAAAATCGACAAGCACACGGACATTGCAATCGTCCATGATTTGAAGGGCTTTCTCCGGATCCATGCGTGCGAGATGCCCGTGGATATCAATCGCGGGAAACTTGGCGCGTTCCACCAGGGTTTCCTCTACCTTCAACATGGATTTCGGATTGAAATCTTTGAGCAGCAGTCCTTCCTGGCTGATCGCCATTGAACACGAGGCCGTCCACGCAATGAGGGTAACCCACGCCGCCTTCTTGGGAAACAGACCGGTGGTTCTTGCTCTGGAGATTTTCATCGAGGGTTTCATTTTACGTAGCCTGTCTTGAGTGGGGGGAAACTCCAACTCGGTTCTTCGCTCGGATAGCTTCGGCTGGTCGTTCTGGCAGTCTTCAACCAATCCTCAAACGCTTGCGCAACCTCAGGGTTTGCTTTGGCAACATTGCGGGTTTCGCCGAGGTCTTCTTTGAGATTATAGAGTTCCAGCGGCAGACGCGGTTTTAATCGGACGACCTTCCAGTCCCCTTTGCGTGCGGCAACCGACCAGGGTGGGCGGCCTCCCCTGTTCTGAGGCTGTTTCTCCCAATAGAGGAAACGCTCCGGATCGGTCCCCGCTTTGCCGAGGAGTCTGTCCGCAAAGGAGATGCCGTCAATCCCCTCTGACGCGTTGGCCCCGCCCAAGTCTGCCAGTGTGGGCAGAATATCCCAGAAGGCCCATTGCAGGTCATCGGTCCTGGCAGCGGGCACGCGTCCCGGCCAACGAACAACCAGCGGGACGCGAATACCGCCTTCATAAAAACTGCCCTTGCCTCCCCGCAAGGGGCCGTTGTTCTTAAAGAGATTCGAGCCGGCCAGGTAGCCACCGTTGTCACTGGTGAAGAACACAATGGTTTGGTCGTCGATGTTCAGTTCCTTCAGCAGATCGAGAATCCGGCCGACATCCCCGTCCATGCGGGTGATCATGGCCGCCAAGGCCGCGCGAGGCTCCGGTTGTGACGCGTAATGATTTCCCACATAAGGCTGTGGTTCGAGAAAAAGCCCCCGATATTCCTTCATGGAATCTCCCGGAACCAGCAACTCGAAATGGGGAATGGTGAAAGGGACATAGAGAAAAAAACGTTCCTCCTGGTGATCGCGTATGAATCGCAGCGCCCGTTCGGCAATCAAGTCGTGGGAATACTGGCGGCGGCGCTGGCCCTCGTTTTCCTGCAGGACATGTTTCTCCTGATTGTCCCAAAGGAACCAGGGATAATAGAAGTGCGCGTGGACCTGGTGCAAATAGCCGTAGAACTCGTCAAAGCCCTGCTTGTTCGGCGCTCCGGTGGTATCGGCATCTCCCAAACCCCACTTGCCAAAGCAACCCGTGACGTATCCGGCTTGTTTGAGGATTTCTGCGATCGTGACATCCTCCGGCAGCAATGCCGAACCACCCCCGTTGATCCGCACGGAGGAATGGCCGGTATGATAGCCGGTCATCAGAACGCAACGCGAAGGCGCGCACACGCAATGACCGGCATAAAACTGGGTAAAGAGGGTTCCTTCCGCGGCAATCCGGTCGACGTGGGGTGTCCGAATGAGTTCCTGCCCGTAACAGCCCAGCTGCCCATAGCCCCAATCATCGGCCATGATGAAAATGATATGGTTGCAATCCGCGATTCGCGCTTTACCTATTTTAACATAACCTTATTTTTGGCCTGAAACGCGAACAATTATCTGGCATGAAAAGTGTCACCGCATAGAAAAAGGACTCCTGAACGCAAACATTC
>JADFMM010000212.1 GCA_022563885.1 Planctomycetota bacterium
TGTTCGGCACGGGGGTGGGCTCCGGCCCGGGTTTTACCAAGGAGTGGAAAGATCAACCGCAGGACCACCTCGGCAGCGATGCTGGCGCTGGTGTCCGTGGTCGGTCATGCACCGACCTGGGCGGATACACATTACGTGGCGGTCACCGGAAACGATGTAGCCAACGACTGCACGTTGTCGGCCTCGCCGTGCGCTACGATCCAGCACGGCATCGACATGGCTTCGCCAGGTGACACGGTCGACGTGGCGGCGGGAACGTATGCGGAATACCTGCACATCCAGCCCGACGACGGTGTTGGCCGGAACAACCTCACCGTCCGGGGCGCCGGAATCGACCAAAGCATCATAGACCTGGATGGGATCACTCCGCAGCACGCCGGCCACCCGGTCCGAGGCGGTGTACTCATCAGCGGCTATGACCCGGCACTCGAAATCAGCAGCCTGATCGAGGGCGTGACCTTCAAGGGGTTCACGGTGACGAACGCCGGCGTGAATCCCCGCGTACTGTTTCCGGGATTCTTCGATGAAGACGGCGACGGCAGAGCGGACGTGGCGGGAATCACTGCGGAGGGCGCCGGCGACGTTACGATCGAGGACTGCAAGATCCTCAACTCCGGTGATTACGGCATCCATTTCAGCAAGACCTTCCTGGGAGGGACCGTCCGGAGCACCGGCCATCTGACCGTCAGCGGCTGTACGGTCATGAACAATCACGCCTCCGGGATCGCCCCCGGAAAGAACCAGGTCCAGGCGGCGATCGTCACCATTACGGGATGCACGATCTCGGGCAACTCGAATCAAACCGATCCGGACAACGACAGGGACGGCATCCGGATTCGAGGCAGTAAGGCGTTCTACGGAGACGTCCTCACTGGTGTCATCTCGGGGAACACGATCTTCGGCAACGCTCGCGCCGGGATAACCCTCGCTGAGCGTACGGATGGTTTCATCATCGAGAACAACAACATCTTCGGCCACAACCTGGACCTTATCCAAGGGGCAGGGATTCGGGTGGCTCATGAGAGCAGCAGCATTTACGACCCGTGCGACAATCACCTGATCGTCGAGAACACGATCACCGGAAATAGCCTGGGGATTGTGATCGCCGGCGGCGCCGGTGGTGCCAATGCGTTCCATTACAACTCCATTCACGGGAATCCCGGTAACGGTATGGAGAATCAGACGGCCGCCGAGATTGACGCCGAAAACAACTGGTGGGGTGATGGGCAGGGTCCGGGATCGGTGGGGCCGGGAAACGGCGACGGCGTTTCCAGCAATGTCGACTACGACCCGTGGCTGACAGCGACGCGGCAGCCGTCCGTACCGGCCGTGAGTACGTGGGGCATGATCGCTCTGGGGCTGCTCGTGCTGACCGCGGGCACGATCAGGTCGGGCCGGCGAAGGGCGACAGACGTCGGGGCGTGACTTTGCACGCTCGGCCGGCGCATCCCCTCTCGCTTCCCGCTACATGGCCCGAAGACGGCTGGGCGAGACGGCGAAAGAACCCCTCGTTGAGAATGTGAGGCGCCCTTCCGACAGCCGACGTCTCCGCCGAGGTCGCCGCGCCGCCTGGTGGCCATCCCCGGAACCGGCACCATTTACAACGGTAGGGAGGGCCACACACGCGACTTGCTCAGCAAACGTGAGTTCGGCGACGTCGAAGTACACGTGGAGTTTATGGTGCCTCGGCAATCCAACTCCGGGATCTACCTCATGGGCCGGTATGAGGTCCAGGTGCTCGACAGCCATGGAGTTGAGAACAGTGCATATCCGGGGAATCAGTGCGGAGGGATCTACCCACGCTGGCTGGATAGCCGGAACGTGGGTGGTCATGCACCGCGAGTGAACGCCAGCAAACCGGCCGGCCACTGGCAATCGTTCGATCTCGTGTTTCGGGCCCCGCGCTTCGACGCAGCCGGGCGCAAAATCGCGCACGCCCGTTTCGAGAAGGTGGTTCACAACGGTGTGTTGATCCATGAAGACGTGATGGTGACCGGTCCCACACGGGCGGCGCGTTTCGCGGACGAGGCGAACGAGACCCTCAGGGGTCCCATTCAGCTTCAGGGCGACCATGGCCCGGTCGCCTACCGCAACCTGCGGGTGCGGCCGCTACCGCCGGACACCGGCCCGCATCCGTTTCCGCAGGCGCTCCAGGCGATGGACACCTACACCAAGCAGCGCTTCCCCCTTTCGGATTTCACGCGCGACCAGCAGTTGGACATGATTCAATCGGCCGGCTATGCCGGAATTGGCTGGGACAAGCTTTCGTCCGACGCGACACGGCAACTCGCCCGGGCCGCCGCGGCCCGTGGTCTGTCCCTGGCCGCGCTCTATTATCAAGGCAACCTGACCCGCGCCGGCGTGACCTGGGACGCCTCCCTCCTCGAGACCATCAAGGCCTTGAAAGGGAGTGACACCATCATCTGGCTCCACATCGTCAGCCGCGCGTTTGCACGATCCGACCCTGCCGGTGATGCGGTTGCCGTGCCCGCCTTGCGCCAACTCGCGGACGCGGCGCTGGCCAATGGACTCCGCGTGGCGATCTACCCCCATAAGGGTGACTGGACCGAGCGCGTGCAGGACGCCACTCGGCTGGCCCGCAGGGTCGGCCATCCGGCGCTGGGCGTGAGCTTCAACCTCTGTCACTGCCTCATGGTCGGCGATGAGGACACGATTCCCGAATTGCTCGCCGACGCGGCGCCTTATCTGTTTATCGTGACCCTCAACGGCGCCGACACCGGAGCGGGCGGCACCACCTGGAAGCGCCTGATCCAAACACTCGACCGGGGCAGCTTTGACCTGAACCCCCTGCTGCGGACGTTGCACCAACTTCGGTTCCGCGGCCCCTTCGCGGTGCAAGGATATGGCCTGAAGGGCGATGTGGCGGACAACCTGCAGCGCAGCATGAAGGCCTGGCAGCGCCTGGTCGGGGAGATTAACAGTACCACCACGACGCACCATGAACCGTACGGTGCTCGTCCCCTTTTCTAGCGAAAAGCCGCCTCCGACCGACCCTCATTTTCATTGCTTCACGGAGTAAGCCCTACCCAGCAGGGGACCCTTTACTAGCCCTCTCTTGGATTCAAATAGAAAGGGAAAGCTCTCCCCCATCCCGCCGCCGATCAGTTTATAGACACCAAAGTGCAGGTGTGGCCGAGAAGACCAGCCCGTATTGCCCGATAGGCCGATGAGTTGTCCCCGACGCACATAGTCGCCGGCGTCCACCAGCACGCCGTCCTTCTCAAGATGGACGTAAACGCCCAAAGTCCGGTCGGCATGCCGGATGTAGATGAAATTTCCCTCATCTCGAAACTTCTTCCGGGGTCCTCCGGTGTTCGAGGAAGATTGGGTCGCCACAACACGGCCGGGACGTGCGGCACATACACCTGACCCCTCCGGCATAGCGAAATCCACCGCATACTCCGACTCGCCTTGATGGCTCACGCGGCCCCCGAATGTCTGTATCACGCGGTATGCCTGCCCCGGTTCGAAGGGAAGCCGGTAGTGATAGTCGGCATCATGCTTGGTATTGAGAGCGCCAAATACCACACTGAATTTGGATCGATATTTCCATCTTTTGTGGGGATCATCGACAAACAGGCGAACCAACCTTTTTTTGGCATGCGGCGATATCGTAACCGTCACGGGCAAGGTCTTGGAAGAGGTCAGGTTAGTCATGTCCACCTCCAGAGTCACCGTCGCGTCGCCATAAGAGCTGTTTTCTACCAAGAGATCTAGCCCGGACTTGGTCTCGACTTCCGCTAAGGTGACAAGCGGTTGGCGCGCAGTGGGATCCGCACACAGGACAGGATGCGTGACTGACATCATCCAAAGGCAGGAAGCGATAGTAAGGAACCGCCAATAAATAACTTGGACTTTTGAATGCCCAATTGCACCCCATCTTTGATCGCTTCTCAATCGCGAAATCCGCGACGTAGAACAGCTACGCCTGTGGTGTCGCTCAATCGGGCGCGACCCAATATGGGGCACACTTGGACCCCAAATTGTCCAACTTATTTCTTGCCGATCCCTATGATTGGAGGACGTGTGTATGAATAACAAATAATGACACTCGTTGACACGTGTCTTGCGACCGAGGCTCTATCTGAAAACTCGATCTGACGGTCTCGGCGCCTCGGGAACTCTATCGACGATAAAACCAATATCGCCTGCTTCGTCGTCTTTGTCAGGCGAAAAAATTGCTCAAAAGGAAGAAGTCGAAATCCGCAAAAGAGGTGGAACGACGTTTTCCCTGGCAGCAAAAAGAAAAACACGAAATCACCTTTCGAAGTTCCCGGAACAAATACCAGTGCAACAACTCAGGATATCTTGAATGCCCGTTCGCGATTCGGGAATGCGTCGGTGGCTTGCCCTGCCTGAAATCAAGAATTCGGTGGGGTTACCCAGTTGAGGCGGTATAATACCTGACTCTGCCAGAAAACCTCACACTAAAGGAGACTGGATCAATGGTGTGGCAGCGAAAACTCACGTGGGTTGCATTGTTAATGAGTTGCCTGCTTGTGCTCAGCGGCTGTGACACCAAGGAGCAGCCGTCCGAGGAGCGTTCCGAAGCCGACGGTACGCCTGCATCTCCCGAATCCGTGCAACCCGTCTCCACACCGGATCAGGAGGCCAAGCTGCGGGAGGCAGCCAAGAATGGCTATATTCAAATCGTCATGAACCTGCTGAAGCAAGGGGTCGACGTCAATGCCCCGGACGACGACAAACGGACCGCGCTGATGTGGGCGGCCTTCGACGGCTATACCAAGGTGGTGAAACAGCTGCTCCGCCGAGGGGCCGAGGTCGACGCACGTGACAATGTCGATCGCACCGCCCTCATGTATGCGGCCAGTGGGCCCAATATCGAAACGGTCCGTCTCCTCCTGGCCCGCAAGGCAGAGACCAACCTTGTCGACGGTCATGAAGCCTGGACGGCCCTGATGTTCGCGGCGGCCGAGGGCCACAACGACATTGTCCAGGCCCTGTTGAAGGCCGGAGCGGATCGGAACTTAATAGACACGGATGGTGATTCCGCCTACGATTTTGCCGTGCAACGGGGCCACGGGGAAACGGCCCGGCTGGTGAAGCCCACCACACCCGATCCCTAAGGAGTCACAAAAGATGAGACGATGGATAACGACTCTGGTTGTATTCACGGTGACGGCGAGCATGGCGTCGGCGGCCCGGCGTCCCAATGTGCTGTTCATTGCGGTAGACGACCTGCGTCCGCAAATCAACTGCTATGGCAAGACCTTTATGCACACACCCCACCTCGACCGGTTGGCGGAGCGAGGGGTCTTGTTCGAACGGGCCTACTGCATGGTTCCCACCTGTGGTGCGTCGCGAGCGAGCCTGATGAGCGGCATTCGGCCGGCGCCCGACCGTTTCGTCAACTATCTTGCATGGGCAGAGAAGGACGTTCCCGGCGTGACCACGCTCAATACACACTTCAAAAACCACGGCTACACCACCATCAGCCTCGGCAAGGTTTTCCACCATGCGACGGACAACGTCGACGGCTGGTCCGAGACGCCTTGGCGCCCCCAAACAGGCGACTACCACAATAAGGAGCTGCAGGCCCATGCCAGGGCCGAGCACAGGAAGAAGTACCCGCAGCGGAAAGCGCCACGCGGCATGCCATACGAGCAGTTCGATGCACCCGACGAAAGCTACCGCGATGCGGAAAACGCATCGAAGGCCATCACGCATATGAAGCGATTTGCACGACAGAAGGACGTGCCGTTCTTCCTGGCTGTCGGTTTCTACAAACCGCACCTGCCCTTCTGCGCCCCACAGAAGTACTGGGATCTGTATGATGCTTCGAAAATCGACGTACCGCACAACTACCGGGCGCCGGAGGGAGCCCCGGCAGTGGCCCTGCACTCTTCAGGGGAACTGCGTGCCTATGCCTCGATTCCGCCGAAGGGCCCGGTTGCCCGCGAAACCGCGCGTCAATTGATTCACGGCTATTACGCCTGCGTCAGCTTCATCGACGCGCAAGTCGGACGGCTTCTCGACGCCCTAGATGACCTTGGATTGACGGACAACACGATCATTGTCCTTTGGGGTGACCACGGGTGGCAGTTGGGAGAGCACGGCATGTGGAACAAACACTCATGCTTTGAGACGTCGATGCATGCACCGCTGCTGGTGGCCGCACCCGGCGAGTCCGGTGTGAAACCGGGTACACGCGTGCGGGCGCTGACGGAGTTCATTGACATCTATCCCTCGTTATGCGATCTTGCCGGACTGCCGAAGCCGGAGCATCTCGAAGGCCGCAGTTTCCTGCCCTTGATGAAAGACCCCGGCGCCCCCTGGAAATCCTATGCGGTGGGCCGTTTTAAGTCCGGCGACACGATTCGCAGCGACCGCTATCGCTTCAGCGAATATCCCAAGGGTAGCCGAGTCACCGCGGTCCGTATGCTCTACGACCACAGCGAAGACCCGGATGAAACCGTGAATGTGTCGGAACGGGACGGGAACAGTGATACCGTTCGGGAACTGGCTCGTGAGCTGCACGCAAGGAAAGGCAAACCCGGGGCAGCGAAGTAAGGGACCGGCCATGAAGAATGACAACTCCATCAAAAAGACGTCGCGAACATGGAAGACTTAGACACTCTAACAAAATCGTCGTGTCGGCCCGAGGCCGAGCGAAGCGGCCATCTGCAAGGCGGCCGAAGCAGGCGATGTGAGCATCGTCGATGGAGGCCAACGCCGCAGAAGGCCGCTGCAGCCGGCCGAAGCCAGCAGGGTTTTGTCAGAGTGTCTTATATCGGCGTTTTCCTTTGGCTCGCTTTGGGCCACGATATCACTCACGCGGCCGACCGGCCGAACATCCTATTCGCCTTTGCCGACGATTGGGGGTGCTATGCCGGCGCGTACGCCATGGTCGACGGCCCCGGGTCACCCTGTGACGTGGTGAAGACACCCAACGTCGATCGGGTCGCGCGGGAAGGCGTGCTGTTCAAGAACGCCTTCGTCACGGCGCCCTCGTGTACCCCCTGCCGCAGCTCTCTGCTTTCCGGCCAATACTTTTATCGTACGGGAATGGGGGCCATCCTCTCGGGGGCCCAGTGGGATTCCGCTATCCCCAGCTACCCACTTCTCTTGAAGAAGGCGGGGTATCACATCGGTGAGACCTACAAGGTCTGGTCACCGGGTACGCCCCGGGATGCGCCCTACGGAGCGGGGAAATATGCCTACGAGCAGGCCGGCAACCGATTCAATGGGTTCTCCCAGCACGTCACGAAAAGGGTGGGACAGGGCCAATCCCTTGCTGCGGCCAAGGAGGAGTTATACGCCATGGTCCGGGGGAACTTCGACGCCTTCCTGGCCGATCGCAAGCCCGACCAGCCCTTCTGCTATTGGTTTGGCCCCACCCTGGTGCACCGCAAATGGATTCAGGGATCCGGCAAGAAACTGTGGGGGGTCGATCCCGATGCGCTGCGCGGCAAGCTGCCTGCCTTTCTGCCCGATGTCCCGGAAATCCGCGAGGATTTCGCCGACTACCTGGGAGAGGTGCAGGCCTTTGATGCCGGGCTGGGCGTGCTTCTGCAGAGACTGGAGGCCATCGGTGAGATGGACAACACCCTCATCGTGGTGAGCGGTGATCACGGAGCCCCGGGATTTCCCCGAGGCAAATGCAACCTCTACGACTTTGGCGTTCGCGTTCCCCTGGTGGTGCGTCTGGGGCCCGCAAGAGGGCAACGCGTCATAGAGGATTTCATCAATCTCATGGACCTGGCGCCGACCTTTCTGGAAGCGGGGGGTGTCACGCCGCCGGAGGTCATGACCGGGCGCAGTTTTTTCGCGGCCATCCGATCGGACGCCTCAGGGTGGGTGGATCCGCAGCGCAACTGGGTCATCACCGGTCGCGAACGTCACGTCAGTTCGGCACGAGAGGGCAACCTGCCTTACCCCCAGCGGGCGCTACGCACCCAGGACTATCTCTACATCATCAACTTCAAACCCAATCGCTGGCCCATGGGCAATCCCTATCATCTAGAGGCGGATCAACCCCCGAGCTATGAAGCGCTGACTCAGAATACACGAGTCACCTATCGGGACATTGATGCGGGTCCCACCAAGGCCTGGCTCGTCACCCACGGCAGGGAACCCCGATGGCAAAAGTACTATGACTACGCCTTCGCCAAACGCCCCTACGAAGAACTCTATATCCTGGCCCAGGATCCGGATCAGATAAACAACGTAGCCGAGCTACCCCAGTATGGCGATATTCGTCGGAAACTGAAGGCGCAGTTGCTCGCAGAGCTAAAACGCACGGGAGATCCCCGTGTCACCGGGGACGGATCGACCTTCGACAAACCGCCCTATGCCGGAAAATAGTAGTCGCACAGCCATTCGTTTTGGCCGGTTACGCGGGAATTCTTGACCGACTGTTACCGCTACACATCCAACTACACAGCGGTGGACTCGGATTGCGGATGCTCCGCGTCCGCTCGTGGGGGCAGCCAATCCGGGCATTGACCCAAGTTGCTCTGGTCTTTAAACTCTGTACAGACCGATCGAAAGGGTCGCTGACCCAGCAATCACAGAATTGAAAGGGAACGCCATGAGAACTAGTAGACTACTTATGTGTGTGGGGGCCATCCTACTGGGATTATGGGCTCTGCCACCTTCTATGGCAGCCACAGTCACGCCTGCCGCATCTAAGGCGACGGCTACCCTGGCTGACGTGGACGCGCGAGAGGAGAACTGGTCTCATTATCTGGGGCCCAACTTCGATCTACGGCCCGGATCAAAGCGATTTCACGCGACATCGGTCGCCGAATTGTGGCAGGCCGAGGTCAAGACAGGGATGTGCTCTGTAACTGTTGTCGACGGTCTGCTCTATACGATGGGCAACGACGGGACCAAGGACAAGGAACAGGAAGCACGGGATAGGGTGTACTGCCTCGATGCGGAAACCGGCGAAGAAGAGTGGGTGTTTGACTATGCCTGTTCGCTGGACCCGCGTCTCCATCCGGGTGGACCGAGTGCCACGCCGACGGTTCACGAGGGGAAGGTCTATACCTGTAGCAAGTTTGGCCACATCTACTGTCTGGACGCCAAGACGGGCAGGAAACTATGGGAGGCTTCCGCGGAGCACTACAAACCCAGAAAGCCCTGGTGGGGCTTCGCTGCGTCTCCAACGGTAATGGGGGAAGTCGTTGTGTACAACATCGGCGATCGAGGCATGGCGCTGAACAAGGACACCGGCCAGATTGTCTGGCAGAGCGAGAAGAGTGTGGTGGCATACGCTACGCCCAAACCCCTGCCCGCGGACATGTTTCATCGTCCGGCCGTCGCCTTGCTTACAAACGAGGCATTCCTGGTGTTGGATCCCATGTCGGGTCAGTCCGTGGCGACCTACACGAAGCCTTGGAAGGAGAAATCCAACTGTAACGGCGTCACGCCCTACATTCATGAAGGGCATGTTTACCTCGTACACAGCGCCCATGGCATGTCTCGCTTGTCCATCGACGGGAATCGGCTGACCGAGGACTGGTTGGCCACTGAAGGAAAGTATCCCAATGAGTGGTTTGCATTCAACACCCATGTCATCCAGGGAGACCACATCTTTTATCTCACCAAGGGCAAGAAATCGGGGACGGGACTGCGTTGTGTCAATGCCGAGACAGGAAAGCAGGTGTCATTGGATGAAAAATACGCCTTCGGGAATCTGCTCGCTGTTGGTAACACCCTGATCATGCTCAGCGAAGAAGGTGAGCTGATCTGGGGAGAGCTCAACAATACGACCTTCGAAGAGGCCTACAGAAAGAAGATTCTAAAGGGTCTCTGTTGGGCCAAACCTGTCATACTCGGAAAGAGACTCTATGCCCGTGACGCAGAGGGGACTGTTGTCTGTCTCAGACTCCTGTAAGAAGCCAGCGGGGTTCTGTCATGCAGTCCAAGTTATTTCTTGCCGATCCCTAAGCAACGGTGCAAGCGGCGACATCAACAATATCAACTGGCTCAAGAAGCACCACCACCAAGCCGCGCCCTATGAGCAGATGAACAAGGTGGCCCAAGAGGTCGCTCAGACTGTCTATCAAGCGTACCAAACCCTTTCATTTCATGATTGGGTGGAGCTCGGGGTCCGGAAAACAGAGCTGACTCTGGCCGTTCGAAAACCAACGCCCGAAGAAGTGGAGCGGGCTCAGGCGATCCTCGACAGACCTGAGGAGGCAAAGTCCTATCACTCACGGGAAAAGGTCTATGCACAGCGAACGATGTTGTTACACGAGTCCCCGGACGAGGTAGACATTATTCTACAAGCATTTCGCATCGGCGATCTCGGGGTTTGTGCCATTCCGTTTGAGGTCTTTGTAGAGATTGGCCTGGAATTAAAGGATAGGAGTCCCTGGTCTCAGACGATGGTTGTGTCTCATGCAAACGGGAGTTACGGTTATTTGCCGACCGAACAGCAGCACCAGTGGGGCGGGTATGAAACCTGGATGGGAACCTGCAATGTAGAGAGTCGCGCGGCGTCGAAGATTGTGAGCGATCTCTTGACTTCGCTCAACTGGCTCAAGACCACCTTGCCCTCGAGGTCGTCGATGCGGTGATGATGGCGTCATGCGAATCGAGCAACGACGCCATGGCACTCCCCTCGAAGTTGGCTAAGGGACCGGCAAGAAATAACTTGGACTTTTGAATGCCCAATTGCACCCCATCTTTGATCGCTTCTCAATCGCGAATTCCGCGCCGTAGAACGGCTACGCCTGTG
>JADFMM010000213.1 GCA_022563885.1 Planctomycetota bacterium
CGGCTTATTTTCCCTCTGGACGGCGTCAGGCTCCATCGACCATCCTCGGATGGCCTGCTTCGCCTTCCTTGCCAGAGGCAAAACCGCTCGCTCTCGATGCGACGATCACTTTGTTAGGGGCTCTAAAAGTGTGTGAAAAAAGGGCTGTCGTGCACAACAGCCCTCAGGGATTTATTGGAAACCAGGCGAGAAATCAGCGGACTATTTCTTCTTCGCCTTCTTTTCTCGCTTCGGCTTTTTCTCTTTCTTGGCCTTCTTTTCTTTCGCCGCCTTCTTGGCCTTCTTGGCCCTTGGCTTTTTGGTGTCACCGCCAGCGCTGCCTGTCAGACCCTTGACACCCACGACCAGTCCCACCAGAGCCAGCCCACCGAGAATGTACCAGATGATTCCCTGGATGCTGCTGACAATACCGGGTACCGTGCCATTCAGTGCTGAAACGGCCACGATCGTTGTGTAGACCAGCACCGCGAGAGGTAAGAATAGGAGGCCACCCAACATATTACTCGACGCATCCGGCGGTGCCTCTCCGGCCATCGGGGGACCCAACGCCGGCGCATAGGTTTCGATGCCCACGCCTTCGTCGCCACCCGCAGAATCCAGGTCGGCCGACACCCCTTCCGTGGATCCGATACTATCTTCTTTGGCAGGGCTTCCACCGCCCTCATCGCTGGTATAGATTTCATCGAGGATGCCGCCCAATGAGGTATCATCCGCCTGTAGGGACAGATCCAGGAGGCCGGAGCCGCTGCCCCCAAAGCTGTCCAGGTTGATGTCATCCTCAATGTCCTCCAGCGAGGTGGTGTCACCTGTACCGCCCAGGCCGGCAAGGGTTTCGGCCAGTGTGTCGTCGGTCAGTTGGAACTCCGCGTCGCTTTCACCTAAGACGCTGATGCCCTCAGTGGTCAGTGCCGTATCATCCATGCCGTCCACAGTTGTGGCTGCGTCGCCTGTGGGTTCAACCTCACTCTTGTCGGCCGGAACGACCTGTGTGTCGTCTGCCAAATCGACGGCCGATTTCTCTGCCGCGGGGCCGGGTGTTTCGTCCTTCATTGTCAATTCAGGTTCATCAAGCGACAATTCCTCTTCCAACTGCAGGTCGTCGATTGGCTCGAGTCCGCTATCGTCGGCGAGCAACTCAAGGTCTTTCGTCAGGGGATCGCCCTCTGAATCTGAAGCCAAATTCAGCAGCTCATCCAGCCCGTCTGACTCATGGGGTGCGGCGTCCTTGGGCGTCAGGGAGACGGGCTCTTCCTCTAAGGTGTCCGAGACCTCTTCTTCTGGGACGACAGAGGGTTCCGCCCTTTCAACGGGGGCTTCCGATTCCGGTGTAAGCTCGCTGTCGTCTTCAAAGATCAAGTCATCGAGTGCTTTGTCCGCGGCAGTCCCCTCTTCGGGTACCGACACCTCCTCACCGGCTCCCGCTGCCGGTCGGTCATCGATAGTGTTCTTCTCCAAGAGTGGATCCAACTCGTCTGCATCCGCGACCGGCTCACTCGCCGCCGAAAAGTCATCGAGATCCGAACCGGATTCAGCGACCAAGCCTTCGACTTCGTCGATCTTGAACATGACACTGGCCCCATCGCGGAACTCGCGTAGCTTACCTTCCGCGGCCAACTGTTTCACCTCTTCCTCTGTCATGCCGAGCTTTTCAGCTGCTTCCTGTTGTGAGTAAAACATACCAGCCATATTTTCATCATCTCCGAAAGCAAAAGCAGGTTGGCCCAAACACCCTACCTGTGGACCCTATTGAGATGGGAGCCATATTTATTGTATCTTAACACCTTGTTCCATGCAAAGCTTTTTTATATTAACAGGCCTTCTTGTGAGCCATTATCGGCCTTTCCCCGCATGGCTGCCGGATCGGCCGATAATATACAGTCGCCTCAATACCTCAAGGGTTCATACCGTGTGGATTTTCCTATTGCCGGGGACGTTGTCAGCCCTCTCGAGGGGCCCGGTCAATTCTTGCGAAAGACCGCCACGACGCTCTCGATGTCGACCACAAACAGGCGATTGTGGCCCTCAAAATCGACAGGAATAGCACCCTTGGGATTGAAGAGTACCTTGTCATATTTGGACAGGGGAATCTCTGGTGAACTGTCGATCTCCGCCGACACCGCCACCACGCGTCCGGTGATCGTGGGAATTTCGATGTTGTCAGGCAGCCGGATGCCACCCCTGGTCTGTTTCTTGTCCTCATCCTTGCGGATGAGAACCCGTTTGCCAATCGGTTCCACGATCTCCATGTCGATGGCATCTTGCTGCTGTTCTGTTTTCATAGTTGAGTGTCCTTATTGAATGTTGCTCTTGGGTCTATCGATCCGCTACACTGAAGGCATTATAGGGGATCGGCACCAAATAAGTTGGACAATTTGGGGTCCAAGTGTGCCCTATATTGGGATGAAACAAGGATGGGGGACAGTCTTTTCAAAGACTGTCCCTTCCAAGCTCTCTTAGCGAAACCACAGGCGTAGCAGTTCTACGCCGTGGATTGCTTGGGATGCTTTTTATGCTGCTATCGCAGCGAGGTTTGACCCAAGGAAGCCGCTGTTTTCGCGATTGAGAAGCGATCCAAGATGGGGTGCAATTGGGCATTCAAAAATCCGAGTTATTTCGCGGTTCTTTAATAATGCTGCTGTCGCAGCCAAGATTATACCACGAAAGCCGCTGTTTTCTGGCCGATCCCGAGGGACAGGGAATGAAAATGTCAGGCAATGTCCGGCACGCGTCGTCGCCGTCCATGAGGCCTATTCAACAGCGACCTTTACCTTGGCTTTTTTCTTGGCTTTTTTGGTGGTCTTGGTCGCGTCTGATTTTTTCTTTTTGCGACCTAACAGCTCATCCGCCTTCTCCCAGGTGTCGGGCGGCCAGGTACCCGCCTCTTGCAGCTCCTTTAGTTGGTCTAGCTGTTTGATACTGATGATGGTGCGGCAGCGGGGGAACTTGTTGCACCCCAGGAAGGGCCCTCGCTTGCTTTCACGAATGACCAGTTCGCCGGTCTTGCATTTGTAGCACCGGACGCCGCTGGGTTGGGCAGGGGGTTTCGGCGGCAGGATATTCCCGTCCTTGTCGATTTTCTGCGTCGTCTTACACTCCGGATAGTCGGAACAGCCCAAGAACTCGCCGAAGCGTCCCTTCTTATGCACCATCGGTTTGCCGCACTCGGGACAATCGTGCTCCGTGACCGTCTGCTCCACCCGCTTGCCGTCACTATCACAGGGACAAGCGTACTTGCACTCGGGATAGTCGGAGCAACTGAGGAACCGACCGTTCTTACCAAAGCGATAGACCATGGGTTTCTCGCATTCGGGACAGTGGTATTCACTGGGCTGCGTCTCCGCCTTGGCGTGTTTCATCTCTTCCATGGCGGTCGCGAGATTCTTCTTGAAGGGTTCGTAGAACTCCTCCAGAATCGTGACCCAATCCAGATGCTGTTCTTCGATCTTGTCGAGTTGTTCTTCCATGAAGCGGGTAAAGGAGATGTCCATGATCTTGGGAAAGAACTCGCACAGCTTGTCGGTGACGATCTCTCCCAAGTCGGTGGCGAAGAACTTACGTTCTTCCTGTCTGACGTACTCTCGATCTTGGATCGTGCTGATGATGGAGGCGTAGGTACTGGGTCGGCCGATACCCTCCTTCTCCAGGGCCTTGACCAGTGACGCCTCTGTGTAGCGAGCAGGTGGCTTGGTGAAGTGTTGCTCGGCCCGAAGGTCCACCGCGTTTACGTTCTGCCCCACGGTCAGCGTCGGCAGTTGTTGCTCGCTCGACGCGTTGGTCCAAATGCGGGTACATCCATCGAAGAGCAAAATCCGTCCATTGCTGCGATAGACACAGGGACCGATGGCCGTGTCTGCCTGGATATCCAGCGTTGTCACGTCCCAACGGCCCGGCTCCATCTGACAGGCGACGAATCGGCGCCACACCAGATCATAGAGCTTGAACTGCTCCTCATTGAGATAGGCCTGCACATCACCCGGGGTCAGGTTCACGTCGGTAGGACGAACGGCTTCGTGGGCCGCCTGGGCATTCTTCTGGGAAGAATAGACTTTTGCGCTCTTGGGCAAATAGTCCGGGCCCAGTTTTCCACCAATGTAGTCCCGGACGCTGTCCACGGCCTCTTTCGACAGATGCGTGCTGTCGGTACGCATATAGGTGATGAGTCCCACGGAACCGGAGCTACCTATATCGATGCCTTCGTAGAGCTGCTGCGCCACCCGCATGGTTCGCTTCGCGGCAAAGCCGACGCGATTCGCCGCGGACTGCTGCAATGTGGAAGTAATAAATGGGGCCGAGGGACGGGACAGAGACACCTTCGTCTGAATGTCCGAGATCGTGAACTGAGTCTGGGACAGGGCGTCATAGACGCGCTGCGCGTCCTCTTTCGTACCCGCCTTGAACTTGTCGTCACCTACCCGATAGAGTTCCGCCTTGAAGGCGTTGTGGGCCGTCAGCCAGTCGCTTTGCTGCGCCAGGGTCGGGCCTTTATCGTCTACGGTATGGGCTGCCAGGAATTGCTGCCACTCGGGCTGTAGGGCCTTCTGGAGGTCGCTCGTGAAAACGGCCGGAATCAACCAGTACTCTTCGGGGTCAAACGCACGGATTTCGCGTTCCTTCACGACGATCATCTTTACGGCCACCGATTGAACGCGGCCCGCCGACAGTCCGCGTGTCACCTTCTTCCATAGCAGGGGACTGATCTGATATCCCACAATTCGATCGAGGATGCGGCGCGCCTGCTGTGCCATCACCTTGTGACTGTCGAGACGTCTCGGTGAATCGAATGCCTCTTTGATAGCCGATTTCGTGATGGCGTTGAAGACGACTCGGTAGGTGTTTTCTTTAGGGACACCGAGTATCTCCGAGAGGTGCCAGGCGATGGCCTCCCCCTCGCGATCGAGGTCGGTTGCCAGATAGAGCCGACTACACTTCTTGGCAGTGGCTTTGAGACCGCTCACCGTCCGCCTCTTCCCGGGCATGATGTCATAGGTCGGTTCAAAGCGGTTTTCGAGATCCACATTCATCCCCTTGGCGGGCAGATCGCGGACATGGCCCATCGAGGCCATCACTTCGAATTCCGGCCCCAGGTATTTTTTGATCGTCTTTACCTTCGCGGGTGACTCAACAATCACCAGTGTTTTGTTATTCGTTACCATAGCTTCAGTCTTTGTCGTGTCGGTCACAATTGAAGCGTCAGGTGCAGGCCCGAGTGGACGTACACTGCCGCTGCTGCCTTGGGTCTAGCCCGGTTCATGTTCCTTGTACTGACCCGCTTATCGGCGATCCGTGTCTTTAGATTCAGAAAAGGAGAAATACCGGCGACTTTTCGGATTGTCAAGAGATTTTGAATGACCATCCTCCCACTTATCCTGATTTACCTATTTATGGATATCCCACCATGACATCCTCATCCATTGGCCCTCAAGAGGAGTAGTTCTTCCAGCATAGGTTTAAGCCTGCGGAGGGCCTGGCCCCGGTGAGAAAGCTCGTTTTTTTGTTCGGGTGAGAGCTGCGCAACCGTCTTTTTCAGTGTAGAAACCCAGAAAATGGGATCATATCCGAAGCCCGACCCGCCCATTTTTTCGCTGGTTATCAGACCCTCGAAGGTCCCCTGGGTTTCGATGAGGACTTGGTCCGGGTCGGCCAGGCAGAGGGCGCAGACAAATCGGGCCGTGCGCTGCTCCGCAGGCACACCGACCATCAATTCAAGCACCTTTTGAATATTTTTCCGGTCGATCTCCGATCGATCGGGTGAGGTCTCGCCGCAGAAGCGGGCTGAGTGGATGCCGGGAGCGCCTCTCAAGGCATCGATGACGAGACCGGAATCATCACTGACAGTCCAGAGACCGCTGATTCTCGCATACTCGCAGGCCTTCTTCCTCGCATTTTCCGCAAAGGTAGCGCCATCCTCGACGACCTCCGGAAAGGGTCCGACCTCGTCCAACGAGACCAACTGCGAATCCATCGCCAACATCTGTCGCAATTCTGCAATTTTCCCGCTGTTGGTGGTTGCCACCAGGATTTTTGTACGCATACGCTATTTTCCAAATGCGGCCTGGTTCAATTCTGAGTTACACGACTCGACGTAGGAATCGCATTCGTACTCGTGCTCGTACTCGTGCTCGTAATCGGCTTCCCGGCATTCTCGATTACGATTACCGCTTCGCTGAGCACGAGCACGAAAACAGATCAGACGGACTGTTACCCATATGCACACTCTTGTGAACCAAGCCCCAAATGCGCTTTTTTCGAAACGAGTTTCATCGCCCACAGGCCCGCTACCCCATCCATGCGAGCACCGATCCCATAACAGATCAGTCAAGCCATGTCAATGATGACGCGGTCGCACGATGCGTAGCCCACGGAGTGGGAGTCGTCCTTCCTTGACGCCAGTAACGGCATCGTCTAAAATTTTTATCTATGGCGCAGGGAGCGATCGAAAACATGCAGGGTGACCCCAAAAACAGGCCAAGCAGGAGACGAAAGGCCTTCACCCATGTGCTGCCCATTCTCTTGGGAATCGCGCTGTTCTTCGCTATTAAGTATGTCGCTCGCACCCTATCAGACAGACATCAGGCCGCTGCGCTGCGGGACCGATTGGCTGCCAAGGAGCTGCTGTATCCGTCCTACCAGGAGCACGGCATCTTGCCGGAGGCATTCGTCCTCCTCCTTTCGGTGAGCAGTGGCGGGGGGAGCATACGGTTGATGTCGCCGACAGTGGGATTCGCCCTCGGAGATGGCTCTCACGTGTTGACGGCAGCACACGTCGTCACTGCCGTCACTCGACCTGCAAGTGAAGCCACCTGTCAGGAGCATCTGGTTCTGAGTCTCCACCATGGCGATCTCTTTCCCTTTGACACCGTCGTCGAGTCCTCAGAGCATGATATCGCCGTTCTTAAGCCCCATTGGTTGTCTCATCCCGCACTCACACTGGACACCCCCATAGACTTGGTGTCCCCAATGGAGCTCTATGTGGTCGGAGGCCACGTCGGGAACACAGATTTCTTGGGGGTGGCAGCAACCGACGGCGTCCCGCCGGTCGCATTGAACAAGCGGATTCGAATGGAAAAACTGAGCCTCCTTCAAGGCTCCACCAGCGGCGATCCTAACCACCTCATTGCGTTGGAAGACAACCGATATGTTTTGCCTGGCTGGAGTGGTTCGGCAATTGTTGACACAGCGTCGGCCCGCGTGGTCGGGCTCTTAACCAACCATAAGGTCAATCGTCTCCGAGGCCTGGTATTGTCGCACTATGCGCTGGGTCGCAACGTGGCGGCCATAGAGTCTGTGGCAAGCCGGCGGCGTGTGAGTGAGGCTCTGCGAGGCGTCGCCTCCGCGGGCCCAAGGCCCCCCGACGCGGAGCGATGTTATGAACTGTTCCTGAAGTATTATGAGTGTATGCAGGGTCGTCGGCCTTTGGAGGCAGTTGAGACCCTGAAGATCCTGCGGGACCTGCGTCCAGAGTCTGCTCCGCTCGCTCGCTTGCTGGGGTACACGGCCCGCTCCGTTGCCAATGATGACCCCAACCAGGCTGCATTGAAGGCCCTCGCCGAGTCGTCCTTGGGTGGTGCGATCAAACTGGCGCCTCAGGATCCGCACGCCCACGCGGCACTCGGTCACCTCCTCATGCAGCAAGGGAAACACACGGAGGCACTTTCACATGCCAACGTTGCGTTGGCCGTAGATCCCCACCATCCCTTGGCGCTGTGGACCTCTGTCACACTCAAGCGTGACACCGATCCCAGCGCCGTCCTGGACGCTGCTTCTGAACTCGTGCGGCGTTTTCCTACCCAGGCCCTCTACTGGCACCACTACAGTGAAATCCTGTTCAACGTCGGTGACTACGCGGAGGCCAAGAAGGCCGGCGCTAAGGCCGCCGAACTGGATCCGACGCGCGCTTACAGGCGTCCGCTGGCTCTGGCCTTGGCCAAACTCGGTCAACTGGATGAAGCCGAAGAAATTCTGGAACTGATGACCAAACAGTGTGGTTGCCAGCGCTGCTGGTTCGAGTATGGCACTTTCCTTATCACCTATCATGACAGCGATCCCAATTCACTTATCCTGGCTGCCGAGGCCTGTGATCGCATGAGTTCCGCGGAGAAACGAAAGGGCATGGTAGAGGGCCAGAAGACTCTCAAAAAGGAAATAAGGCGCGTCAGAGCGACGCTATCCCCGAACTATGATCCCAACCCTGTGCCGTCCGTTCAACCCGACGAGCAAAACATCAGATGATACCCAGCCGCGAACACGGCCATGTCCACGAGGGCGTGACTCAGGTAGCCCGGCCAAATGGATTTGTAGCGCACGTAACACCAGGACCAGACCGCGCCGCCAATGAAAATGCCGGTGGCCGCAATGAGGGTGACGAACCCACTCAGGAAGTGTTGCATGGCGACCACGTGGTGCAGTGTAAAGCCCAGCGCGGAGGCCAGGATGGCTGTGCGGGAGGAACAGAGGTCCTGAAACTTCTCTACCACGAACCAGCGCCAAACGTACTCCTCCAGCACCGAATTGACGGTGATCCAGTAGAGGGCGCCCACGCCGTAGACGAGGGGTTCGTTCAGCCTCGTGCTCGCCCCCATGGCCCGCACGGTGGCCGGGTCGATCAGTCGTTGCCCTAGCGTCAGGTAGGCGCCGCAGATGATCACAGCCATGCCCAGACCGATGCCGCCGGCCACGGCAAACCCGCCCTGGGAGGGGCGAGACCAGCTCAAGCCACGGTGCTCGATTCGCAATCGCCACACCAGCGGTAGGAGCAGGAGCCATGCCTTGGCACAAAAAAAGAGAACCTTACCGATCCAGTGATCGGGGATGAGGATCATGCCCACCCAAACACCCAAACTCGGGACCGGCAACAGCAGGACCAGCGCGAGCAGAGACTTGTTTCGTGTCATGGCAGCAGGATAGGGATTTCTGCCCTTGACCACAAGTGCCAGGGCAATCGCATGTAGATACCGGATTCGTGTACTTTTCGGCATGAACGCCACTGATCCAGGGTTCCCACAGTTGAAGTAATCAGTAATCAGTAATCAGAAGAGTATCTGTGCCAAAAACTGATTACTTTTCCACTGATTACTGATTACTACCGGTGAAATACGCGGGGAAGCGACTGAAAAAGGGACGGTTCATATCAGAGAAAGTTACTTGCGATTGTCCTGCCACAAGTGCCGACTGCCTTGTCAGGAATGGCATCTTAGGCTACAGTGCCGGGCCCATGGACACGACCCACGCGCATCGTAGAGGGATCTTGCCGATCGGCTTTGTCGTGGCGGTTGTGGCCTGCGTCGTCAGTTGGCGCTGTGCGGATGCCTCTCTGTCGACTTGGTTCAGCGAGTGGAATCGCGCCTGGACGGACGCGCCCTTCGCACTGGGGTTACGCCAATTGGGCAAGGTGTGGGCACTGGCTTGGCTCTTGCTGCTTTGGGTGACGGTGACCCGAAGGACCCGTCCTGTCACCACGGCATTATTGGCGCTCTTATTCACGGCGGTGATCGTCCTGCCCTTGAAAGAGACGGTCGGACGCATTCGTCCCGGGGAGTATCTGGACCTGCCCATTGAGAAGATCAATGACATTCCGATTGCGGGGCATTCCTTCCCCTCCGGTGACGTTGCCACCGTGTGTGCCGTGACATTCTCCCTGATCTGTGTCCTCTCTTGGCGCACCTGGAGTGTCTTGCTGGGCCTGTGCCTACTCACGGGTGTGCTGCGGCTCATGGTCTTAGCGCACCATCTGTCCGACCTGTGGGCCGGGGCGGCCGTGGGAATTCTATGTGCCTACCTCGCCCTACGGATCGACCATAGCGGATTCTTCGATTCTAGCCGGCTCGATCGCCGTATTTGGATGGCTCGGACGGGACTGGTCGCCTTGCCGGTCTTGTGGTGCATCGAGGGTTTTGTGCCCATGCTGACCTTCGCAGTGACAATCGCGCCGGTGGCCATTCTGTTGGCCGTCGGGTCTTGCTGGCGCAGCGCCGAAATCGAACGCTTGCAGAGAGAGATTGATTCGGTGAAGGAGCAGTGATCAGTAATCAGTTCGACGATGCCTTTGGCGTACTCGTGACACCCAACCCGAGACATTCGTGCCGCGCTCTTCTCTGACGAATCACTGCGTGAGTCCGGCCAATCACTGATCAGGTTTCTGAATAGTCGATGCCCAGGTCTGTAACCGCTTTGAGTAGTCGCTGGTCCTGGGTCCAGAATGGTATGGAACTCAGCATTGCAGAGGCCAGTAAGTGGATGTCTATCAATCCGAGCCCTTTTCCCATGAGAGCCCTTGCTTCGATGAATTCAAGAACTTCCTGATGAGTCGCTATCTCGGAGGTCGGTAATCGCTCCAGTGATGTCAAGATCTCTCGCCGGTTTTTCAGATTACCCAAAGCAAGCTCACCGGTCACAAAGGGGTGGCACGCCACACTTACTTGATTGAGCAACTCAACCAATGCGGGACGGTTGTCACGCAAGTGCGAGATCCATATCGACGTGTCTACCAGAACCATGACTTAGAGCCCCTAACAAAATGATCGTCGCACCGAGAGCGAGAGTTTTTGGCTCTGGCCAGGAAGACGAAGCAGGCCATCCGAGGATGGTCGATGGAGCCTGGCGCCGCCCAGAGGGAAAATAAGCCGCTCGAATGCAGACTCATTTTCTTGGGTGCTCTTAACTCCTGCGACGCGGTATGGCCTTCAGTTTCTTTTCCGTTCCTCCCAGTTTGGC
>JADFMM010000214.1 GCA_022563885.1 Planctomycetota bacterium
TCGTTGGACATGCGATTGTGCCGGCGGGTAGCTTTTATCTCGATTTTGGCAGCCCCATGATCGATGCCGGAAGTGTCTCCGCCTTTGAGGCGGGGGTCGCCGGCGGCAGCACGCATGTGGCCGATGCCCAGCGCAAGCACGATCTCTTTCTGCCGCCTGACACCGGTCGCGTCGACATGGGATATCATTATCTGATTCCCGACCCGGCCAAATTTGTTGATCTTCGGGCCGATGGCCTCATTGACATGGATGACCTTGCCCTGCTGGTGGATATCCAGGACTTCAGCGAGGTCAAAGATCTGGGTAGCCTGGATAGTCTGCCCGATCGTTTGGAGGACAGGACGGTCCTGCAAGACCTAAACTTCGATGGCCAAGAAGACGCCAACGACATCGCCTGGCTGCTCAGCCACTGGGGGGTCGAGGACGTAGACGCACCGGTCCCGAACCCGGCTGCCTGGGAAGTCCAACCCTGGGCCGATCGGTCCGGTGGTACGGTCCACATCTCCATGGAGGCCGAACCGGCGCGCGATGGCTGGTGGGATCGTGAGGTCGAGTACTTCTTCGACTGCGTCAATGACGACGTTGGCGGTGCCCTCGACAGCGATTGGGTGCAAGAGGACTTCTTTAACATCAGCCTGCCTGCCGACCGGGCCTACGGTTACCGCTACAGGGTCCGCGATCCCATGGGCAATGAAACCGGCTGGTCGAAGATCGTGACCATCGGGGCCGACCCTCCGGAGGCGCCGACCGGTCCTCTGACGCTGAGTCTTGTCGATCGTGACATCAACTTCCTGCTGCTCTCGGCCCGCCAACTCTTCGACGAAGATGGCGTGGAGTACTTTATCGACATCCTCGACGATACCATCCCCGATAGCGGCTGGTTCCCGTTCGATCCGGTGGCCGCAGCCCTGGCCGCGACCGACCCCAACGCCCCGCTCGGACCCATCGCCCAGTTTGACGGCCTCAAGCCGGGCACGACCTACGGTTTCCGCCTCAAGGCGCGGGATCTGTCGGATCGGCTCAATGAGACCATCTGGTTCGGCCCGAGTTACTTTACGACCCTGGACACCAATGACGTGACTCCGCCGACGCCGAACCCGAGCGAGTGGGACCCGACCCTGGATCCCAATAACATGGACGGTTCGCCGCGTCTCGTTTTCGTGGATCCGAACTTGGCTGATTGGGGCTGGGGTGTGACCATGACGGCGACCATCGCCGTCGACGCGGCCAGTCCGCCGGTAGAGTACTTCTTCGAGTGCATCACCGATGCCCGATTTAGCAGCGGCTGGATCATCGATCCCACCTATCGGGTGCTCGTGGGTCTTCGGGTCAAGGCCGCAGCAATGGTGTTCCAGGTTCGGACCAGAGATCGGGCCAGCAACCAGACGCAACCCTCCGTCCTGGCGCAGCCACTGCTGCTCTAGGCGTGCTCGCTCCTTAGTGCATTCAAGGGCCCCAGGTTCGCCTGGGGCCTTTTTCGTTGCCTGATTCAAAACCATACTGGCACGGGTACCCGTCGGCCTACCCCCTTCGTTGTCGTTGTCAGCGAAGCGGTTGTCGTTGTCGTAATCGATTAACGTGTAGAGCCAATTCGCGGTTTCGATTACGATTACGACAACGACAACGATGGACAGTGTGACCCTGAACTGAACCAGGCCTTTTTTGCCGAGACGGTCACGATACCCCTGTGACCCTTTTCTCCTTGTAGCGCGCGGGTCCACCGCTATAATGGCCCGTCCTTTGATTTCAGACCATGACGAATCTTTAATGGAGGCTTAACAGCTATGTCGCAAGCACCCCGGGCCAGTGCCGTGGTGGGACAGTCGGGGGGTCCCACGGGGGTGATCAATGCGTCCCTGGTGGGTATCATTGAGGAGGCGTGTCAGCATGCAGAATTCGAACACCTCTACGGGGCGGTGCATGCCGTCGAAGGGATCGTGAACGAGCAATTCGTGGATCTCGCGCGGCTTTCTCGGGAGACCTTGGAATCTCTCGCAACCAGTCCCTCTGCGGCGCTGGGTTCGAGTCGCGATAAACCGGATAGAGCCTACTGTGAGAACATCTTTCAGATCTTTCAGAAGCGCAATGTCCGTTACTTCTTTTACATCGGCGGCAATGACTCGGCCAATACGGCCCACATCATCAATGAGATGGCGGCGGAAGTTGACTATGACCTGCGTGCCTTCCATGTGCCCAAGACCATTGACAACGATCTGGAGGTGACCGATCACTGTCCCGGCTACGGAACCGCCGCCCTCTTCGTGGCCAACGCCGTGGTGGGGGATGACCTGGACAACCGATCTTTGCCAGGTATCAAGATCGATGTGATTATGGGCCGGGATGCGGGTTTTCTGACCGCGGCTGCCGCCTTGGGGCGACAACGAGTCGATGACGGTCCTCATCTGATCTACGTGCCCGAGCGGCCGGTGACGATCGACAAGTTTGTCTCAGATGTAGACTCCGTCTATCGAAAACTAGGACGCTGTGTGGTGGCCGTGAGCGAGGGGATCAAGGACGGCGACGGCGTGACCTGGGCGAAAAGACTGGCAGAGGACACGGAGGTAGACGCCCATGGCAATGTCCAGTTGTCGGGTACGGGCGCGCTGGCGGACTTCCTGGCCCGTCAGGTCAGGGAGAAACTAGGGGTCAAGCGCGTGCGTGCCGACACCTTCGGCTATCTGCAGCGGAGCTTTGCCGGTCTGCAGTCCCCGACGGACGCGGCCGAGGCGCGGGCCTGTGGGCGGCGGGCCGTGACCTATGCCTTGGAGTACAGCAGCGGCTCGGTGGCCATGAAGCGGATAGGCGAGGGCCGCGAGTATGCCGTCGACTACTTCCGCACCGACCTGTCGAGGGTGGCCGAGAAGACCAAATCTCTGCCCGATGAGTTCATCAACGACCAGGGCAACAACGTCACCGAGGCCTTCATGGCCTATGCCTTACCCCTGACGGGGGGCTTGGCCAAGACAGCCTATCTATCCGGAAATGCCCGTGTGTGAGGGGCCGCCCATGGCCAAGACCAAGATCGTTTCAACGCTCGGGCCGGCCTGCGCCGACGCGACCACTATGCTTGCGCTGATCGAAGGCGGCACGGACTGCTTCCGCATCAATTTCTCTCATGGCGGTCGCGCAAGTCACTCGGCCTACGTCCTGCAGTGCAACGAGGCCCGCCGGCGGACAGACCGTGTGGTGGCGCTGATGGGGGACTTGTGCGGTCCCAAGATCCGCACGGGGCCGATCCTGCCGGAGGGGCAGGCACTCAAGAAGGGTGATCTGGTCACAATCGAGCCGGGCACGGAGGCGACCCTGGCCACGCACTTCAGCACCAACTACGCCGACCTGAGCCGGGATCTCGCCGTGGGTCAGCGGGTCTTCATCGATGACGGTAAGATCTTGCTAAAGGTAAAGGAGCAGCAGGGCGACAAGAACCTCTGCCTTGTCTTGCTGGGTGGGGTCTTGCACAGCAACAAGGGGATCAATCTGC
Source organism: Planctomycetota bacterium (assembly GCA_022563885.1). Lineage (GTDB taxonomy): Bacteria > Planctomycetota > Phycisphaerae > Sedimentisphaerales > Anaerobacaceae > JAIPFM01. The sequence goes on from JADFMM010000214.1 coordinate 3,482, forward strand.
CCGATACGGCGGTGAGCGCGCCCTCTATCACGAAGGATGACTGGGAGTGCGTGGAGTGGGCCGTTGCTCAGGAGCTGGACTTCTTGGCCCTCAGTTTCGTTCGGTCGGCGGAGGACATCCACAAACTCCGGGAATTCCTGCATGGGGCGGGCGCCAACATCCGCATTGTGGCGAAGTTCGAGACCCCCCAGGCCATTGAGCAGATGGAGGAGATCATCCTGGCGAGCGACGTCTCTCTGGTGGCTCGAGGAGACCTGGGGGTCGAGATGGAGTCGGCCCAGGTGCCGTTGCTGCAGAAGCGCATCACGCGGCTCTGCCGTATGCACGGCAAACCGGTCCTGGTGGCCACCCACATGCTACAGAGTATGATCCACAGTCCGACCGCCACACGGGCAGAGGTCTCAGACATCGCCAACGCGATCATGGACTACACGGATGCCGTTCTGCTGTCGGGTGAGACCGCCATCGGTGAGTATGGAGTTCGCGCAGTGCAGACCATTGGCGAGGTGTCAACGGTTACAGAGGCCCACCTGGATCGGTTCGACCGAGATCACCCCATAGGGGTGCCCGCCGCCGAACACCTGCTGACTGCCACGCTGGCAAGCTGTGTGGCCCAGATCGTAGACAAGATCGACATCGTCCTGGTGGTCGTGTGGTCTGAGGATGGCTGGCCGGCGCAGTTTTTGGGAAAGACACGGATCGACGTGCCCATTTTGGCCCTGAGTTCCGATATTCGGACCTGTCGGCACATGTGTCTGAACTATGGCGTCGTCCCCCACCGGGCCGAGATTCCCGGCGACGTGGAGGGCTTTGCTCGACTGGCTGAGCGGCTAGCGGTAGAAAAAGGACTGGCCCGCAGCGGTGACAAAATCTGTCTGGTACTGGGGCCTCCCCTGGGGTATCAGAGAAGTGGCCAGGGCATGATCGTGCACACGCTGCCCTGACGCGGAGGCCACACCGCATGTTTCTTGGCCTGGTTCAAAAACATGCATTGTGGTAACAGTGCATCCGGCTGAGTAACCGTTCACGGATCATTCCGAGCAGAAATGAACCGCAGAATATCGAACAAGAAATGTCCAATGGTAAAGTTAACGATCCTTCGACATTCTGCTGTTCCTGGTTCGATATTCTACGGTTCAAAACACCCTTGCCATCACTTGTCAATCCGCTGCGCTGATTACGATCACGAGGATAAGTACACGGACTGGTACCTATGCGAGAGCGATTTTGAACCAAGCACACTTTTTCACATATTTATTGTTGCTCCTCGCCTTTTTTCTGCCTTCCTGCTGTAGAATAGAAGATTCGCGTCGAAAGAGTTGAAGAAAGGGGCAGATAGATGTGGACGAAACGGACCCATTGGATTGTCTCAAGATCAGCCTGTGCCGCGTTTTGCCGGCGGGGCTTGCCAGTCGCCTTCGCAGTAGGATTGATGTGTGCGGGCCTCGTCACCGGGGCAGAGCGGCGGTCACGGCTGCAACAGTCCAGCCCGCCCACACGGACCCCGACGCGACGTGCGACACCTCCCCAGCGGACGACCACCCCAAGCCGTCCCAGTGCCCCCAGGAGGGCCACCCCTCGACCTTCAACGAGGCCAACGGTTCGCTCGACAGCGCCGAGAGGGCCTGTGCGCGTGTCCCCCAGGACAGCGCCTTCTGCTTCCCGGCCGTCTTTTCGGACTCAGATGCCGCGTTCCAGCGTTCGAACCCCCGTGGCACGCCCACCGAGCCGGTCGTATCGATCCAGCACCCTTGCCCCCCGCAGCGTCCAGAGACTGCCTACCAGCCAACCGAGAACAAGCAGATCGATCACGCGGAGTCTGCCGTCTAGCGTGCGCTCGAACACTCTGAGAACCGCCCCCAGTCCCTCCATTAGGGCCAGGCGTTATAGCATCGGCTCCACATCAGGCCGGAGCATTGGAGCCAGAACCCCGCAGGCCGATCGCATGATTCGGCCGGGAGCGCGGCAGCAGGCCAGAACCGGCATAAGCCGCAGGCCCACGGTCGCATTTCCGACGCTTCGCCCCTCCACAGGCAGCACGACCGCTCTGAGGAGTCGCATCGGCGTTCCTCTCGGTTCCTCGGGGCGTACCATAAGGGGCGGCTTGACCCCATCTTTGCGGCAGGACCGCTCCATCACCCGGCGCGGGAACACCTCCACCCGGGGAGGAGACAGGTCGGATCAAGTTGCAGCCAACGGGCGCGAACCACGCCCGGACAGCGGCACGAGCAGCCGTGGCTCGGTCAGCGAGAGCACCCGCCGGCCCGAGGCCGTCTCTTCCACACGCGGCCAACATCTGCTCGATGCGTCCCGGCTGAGGCGGTCCTTAGCCACACCCCCTCTGACCCGCCGCTACACCGTCGGCGTTGATCGGACGCATGGCACCAACAATCGATCCCGCATCACCGGCTCGCATTCTTCGGGAGGGCTGGGCATCGCCCGCGAACGTGCTTTGCGCGATCGACACGAGGTCACGGTCGGCCAGGGCCATCATACGCGGGCGGCGAACCGCTATCTCAGTAGGACGACGAACTCCAGATACGTGACCTACCATGATCGGCCCCACGCGATCCACCACGGCAACAATTACCTGCACCGGTACTACGATTCGCACCACCGCAGTTATCACCATGCGGTTTGGCCCGATTACTCTTACCTCGTGCACTACAGCGTAGGGCACCACAGCTTGATGCGGCACGTCTATCCTTTTCACCACCGCAAGTATATCTTCGTCAGCCTGGGCGGCTATTGGCCTAGCAGCTACTGGAGCCTGCGTTATTATTGGTATGGCTGGCATCCCTACACATGGTACGGCTACAATCCGGTGCCTCAGCTAGTAGCGGGAACGACGAACAACTACTACACCTACAACATGGGAGGCGATCAGAATGTCGCGAGTGCGGCGAACGCCCTAGAGGCGGTCGGCGATCCCGGTGCGGTGGTAAAGCCCCCGCAGGAGGGACCGGCGGACCTCCGGTTTGCCGACGGCGTGCAGGCATTTGAGAAGGGCGATTACGCCGCCGCTACGGACCACTTCAGTGAGGCCATGGCATTGGATGCTCAGGATATCATTCTCCCCTTCGCCTTTGCGCAGGCCCTCTTTGCCGAAGAGGAATACCGTGACGCGATTGAGGTCCTCCGTATGGCCTTGGGCAATGTGAATGTGGAGCAGGCGACCATTTTTTATCCGCGTGGACTCTACCAGGATGATGACACGCTCTTCACCCAAGTGGATGAGCTGATCAAGCTCGTGGAGACCAAGAGCCAAGACACGGGTCTCCAACTCCTGCTGGGCTACCATCTGCTCGGTATCGGCGAGACAGACGCGGCCCTCGATTCCCTGGAGCGGGCCAGTCTGGATCCGGAGAACGAACAAGCCGCAAGCCTGCTGATCGATTTGCTGGCCAAAGTGAAGGCCCAGGAGATCGAAAGCGATTAGGAGGAGACCATGCACCTTTGGAGTTGGTCAGGTGATGCTAGGGCGTGCCACGTCCGGACGATTCCAGTGCTCTTGCTCACCCTGCTCGCGGTGGCACTGCCTGTGACCGCCCAAATCCCTCTGGCTCTCTGGCCCTCTGACGGTCCGCAGGAGGGGCCGCGCATCCAGGGACATCGCGTCGTCTGGCACCAGTTCATGGCGGAGTTCGGCGACTATGACGTGGTGGTGGCGGATGTCAATCGCCTCGACGAGATCCAAGTGCAGGTGCTGAGCCTGCCCGGCGATCAAATGCATCCCGATGCCTGGGGTCGGCGGGTGGTGTGGCAGGAATACGTTCTTAAGGATGAGTTCGGCGATTGGGACATCAACGGCGCCGATCTCGGTGATTGGACCAACCCCCGGTTCTTTGCGGTCTCTGGCGTCATCGACAATGACGAGCAGTTTCCTGCCATCAGTGGCAATACCGTCCTGTGGCAAGATGGTCTCGTGGATCACTATGACATCTTTGCCGCCGACATCACCGATCCCAACTGGCCGCTGGAGTTCGTGGTGGCTGCGTTCGAGGGTAGCCAGCAGCGACCGGCGGTGGACCGTACTCGGGCGGTTTGGCAGGACAATTTCCACGGGGATTGGGATGTGTACGCCAGCGACATCTGGCTGCGGGACCAGCCCATGGAGTTCATCGTAACTCCCTTTGCAGACCAGCAGACCGCACCGACCATCTCGGGGAACAGGGTGGTTTGGCAGGACGATCTCGCCGGGGACTGGGACCTCTTTGCTTCGATCCTTGCCGAGGATGGGGTCGTGGAGCACTTCCCCATCGCCGCCACCGAGGGCAACCAGGTGAATGCACGGATTGAAGGCCCCCTGGTCGTCTGGCAGGATGACCGCTTCGGCCACTGGGACATCTTCCTATACAATCTGAACACGGGGCAGGAGTTTCGGCTCACCGAAGACCCCGCCGATCAAACACGGCCCGATATTGACGGTGATCTGGTGGTCTGGCAGGACAACAGACTGGGCTCTTGGGATGTTTTTGTGCTGCGACTGGCGAGTTCCATGCTCGCAGAGTAGCTGGGCCGGTTCTTTGATCAGTGGCTAGTAATCAGACCTCAGCCCAACCACAGACCCACGGACCTATTGCTCCCCGTGCGCCAATATGACATAATTTCCGGGAAATTCCGTTACCCCCACAGCCTCTGGGGCCTACTGAGAATGGACATCTACCTCTTGCCCAGCGGTGGCCCCCCGAAGCGTGATTTGGCATGAATGAGAAGATAGGTGTATGGACAAACAGTTGCGAAACGCACTGCAGGGGTTGGCGGCAGAAGATGTAGAGAAACGGCGACGGGCGATGGAGCCCTTTGTGAGGGCCACTTTTCATGGATTCATGCGATGCCTGTACCGGTATCTGGGCAATGAAGTGGAGTGCGAAGACGTTCTGGAGGATGTGTATGCCGACATATGGGAAAACCCCAAGAAGATAATCGAGGTGACCACAGACAAGGAGCTTTATCGAACGGTTTATCTCTATTACATGCGGAAACGGCTGCGGCAGGTCTACCGTCGGCTCAACCGAAACCTGCCCCTTTCACAGGAATGCCTGATGGGACTGGTGGCGCCGGAGATGGGTGGCCTGGAGATGGCCTCGGATTCAGAGATGGGAGAGTTGATTGAACAGGGCCTGAGCAAACTCAAGGCCCGGGAACGACGGGCCGTCGAGCTTTGGTCGGAGGGCATGAGCAACCGAGCCATTGCCGGAGAATTGCAGACCACCGTCGGGGCCGTCAAGATGCTGTTGTATAGAACGATGTTAAAACTGCGAAGAATTGTGGGCACACATTGCTGTGAGGCTTGAAGGCAATCGAGCCGCTCACGGCCGGAGCGAGACACATGGCAAATGAGCATAGAGACATTCAGGATTTGGTGATGGACTACGCAGGGGCCCTGCGCGACGGATGTATTTCTGACTTTCTAAAGTCACTCACACGAACAGAGGCCGCGACGCTACACGCGTCCCGGGAGTTGTCCGAAGCGGTCGAGATGGTACGACTCCTGAACGTGACCAGTTTTGGGGATAAGGCGGTCGCTCCCAATGTAGGCCTATTCACGGCGCGAGTGGACGCTCGCATCGGCGCACGCCTCAAGCACGCCAACTTGGCGTCACCGGTGCAGCGGACCCTCCACGCCCGCAGCACCGAACAATAGACGATCCGAACCGACGTCGGCGACCATGATACTCGAGTGTTACCAATGTTCATCCTGTTACTTCGAAGACAAGAGATCGTCTACCACCATTGCCCCGGAGACCCTCTCTCCCGCCCAGTCCCGGATCGAGTTCAAGGACGTGGTCCTGGCCTTCCTCTGCGTGGAGATGTATGACAGCCGTGAAGAGGTCAAGGAGGTCGTGCTGGAATTCGAGAGACTCCTGGCGATGATCGGCAAACGCCCCATCGTCGTCTGCCCGAATGTCCACATGTCACTGGACAAGGCTCCGGAGACGCTGGCGGTGTATCTGCTGTCCGAACTGGAATCGCTCCTGGAGGAAGGGGGGCTGGAGGCCCAAATCGTCTCCTTTGGCTACCACAAACGGTTCGGCATGGAATGCAATGGCAATATCGGCAGCGTGGTGGGCCGACGATTCTACGGCGACCCCGAAAAGCAGTTTCTACGTCTGCTCACCCGTTTGGGTGTCTGCCGCCATGACACCTTGCCCGGAGACCTGCCCCCCTGGGCCAAGGTCTTGTCGAGACGCCAACTCAAGGTCATGTCCAGTCGCAAGGAAACCTACCGGGTGGCCCGGCAGATGTTGAGAGACCAACTTGACTCGGGCAACAGCGAGCTGTGGACCTGCATGCTGTTCGAGGGCGAGTGGCAGCCCATGGACGACTATCTGAGTGAACTCTATGAAATCATTGAGGCCTACCCCGACGTCCGCATCCACCGGGCCATGAATTTGAGCATCGCCGGGTTTGCCAACGCGGCCCGCTTCATGTTCCGCAAGTATCCAGCGGTGGTGGACTCCGGCAAGTTGAGGATCTACAACAGCACCGTGTCTGATATCGAGTTTCTGCTAACGCCGAAAGAAGTCCTCTTGGCCTTCCCACAGAAGCCCAAGCGGAAAGGATCGCATGCCGGTGAAATCTCCTTCGGCATCTATTGCAAAGACGCCGAATTTGCCCGGAATGTGATCCAGTGGTACCGGACCTTCCTGGTGGATGGGCGTTTTGGCTGGATCCGTACGGAGTCGGCCTTGAACGAAGTGATCAACGAACTGGAAGAAGAGGTTTTCCAGAAGTGACGGCAGCAGCACCTGGCAGTGCGCTTCGACGGGGACGGTTTTGCCGGGGCGGGATGGGGTAATGTGCAACCAGTCATAACCGTGCTGATTGTAGCCGCCTATGCCGCGGTGTTGACGGCTGTTGCGCTGCGTGCCCGCGGGGCCGGTGAGTTTGGGGAGTTTTCCGTTGCCAGGCGCGCCCTGCCCTTGGTCCTCGTCTTCGGCAGTTTGTCTGCCACTTACGTTGGACCCGCATATTCAATCGGCTTTGTCGGACGAGGGTTCAACAGCGGACTCGTGTTTCTACTCTTCGGACTGGCCTTCGCCGCCCAGAACATTCTGGTCGCTCAATTCGTGGCACCACGGCTTAGGGCGTTGTCGGGATGTCATACCCTGGGTGATGTCATCGGCTTGAAGTACAACCGAGCGTGTCAGGTGATAGCAGGTCTCATCTCTGTGGGCTTGTGCACGATGTTCGGCTCGGTGATGGCCGCAGCCG
>JADFMM010000215.1 GCA_022563885.1 Planctomycetota bacterium
TCCTCGAATGCCCGCGATAGCAGTTTTTGATGCATTTGAGCATCAATAGATCTTAAGGGATCAAGGTTGTAAATTCAATGGTGGCAAGGCGTTCGAATAAAAAACCGGGTCCAGAGGGCCCGGTTTTGAAATAACCCCTGGAAGGGGATAAAACTGCCTTTTCCCCCTGAGGGGGCAAAGGTTGAGTCACCTCCGGTTATTAACCTATTCTAGTACTTATTCTAGTACTTTGACGTTTCGGCTTTCTTCTCTTGCTTCTCCTGGTACTTTACATATTTACGGATCATTTCCGCGTCCAGTCCTACTGTATCAACACAGTAGCCTCTGGCCCATAAATGATTACCCCAATAGGGTTTTTGTTTCAGTTTACGGAACTTATTCAGTACGCGTATGGCAGTCCTCCCCTTCACTGTCCCAACATAATTTGAGATAGATATTTTGGGAGGAATCATGAGCAGTAGGTGCACATGGTCAATCTGCACGTTTAGTTCAAGAAGTTCACATTGGACTAAGCGGCTTCGCCGCATAACAGCAGGTCGTTACGCTTCCTGATCCCCCCACCACATATTTCCATCTATTTCCTATCCTCCATGCAGCCCGACCACAGTGGCCGGGGTTTTTTTTAACTCTATGTATGGAGGTTTCACCATGGTTACGAGAGATGATAAGCAATTGGCGGGTGATCGCAAGGCGACTTGTCATGGCGCAAAGCCAGAGGCCAAGCATATGGTTTCGCCATTACGTCAATGCATGATCCGCGACATGGAGCTTGCCGGTCTCACCCGGGGGACGCAGCAAACCTATATCGGCGCGGTTGTTAAGTTGCAGGGTCACTACCATGCTCGGCCTGACAGGCTCTCGGAGAAACAGGTTCAGGAGTACATTTTCTGGCTCCGCGATGAAAGGAACGTCGCGAAAGGCACATTTCAGACCAACTGGTACGGGCTCAAGTTCTTCTACTACCGTACCCTTGGCGTCGACTGGCCGCTCTTCACGCGTCAGAAAGTACGCCAACCCCGCCGCAAGCGACTGCCGGTACCCATTGCCTGGGACGACGGGCACAGGCTGATTGCCGCTATCCGAAAGCCCGGCTACCAGCTTTGCTGTGCCTGCATGCTTGCTTTAGGCTTGCGTATCGGCGATGTCCTTGCCCTTACCGTGCAATCCATTGATGGCACACAGAGGATCGTACGCGTCATCGGCAAGGGGAATAAGGAACGGATTCTACCGCTGCCGGAGACATTGTATATCGCCTTACGTCGCTTCTGGGCGACCCACCGTCATCCGCACTGGCTCTTTCCAAATCGCAATGGCACAGCGCCGCTCTGCGAGAAGTCATTACGCTGTGCCTTCAACAAGGCCCGCGATTCGCTTGGCATCAACAAGCGCATGACGCCACATTCTCTGCGGCATGGGTTTGCCACGCATCTACTGGAAGACGGTGTCGACATCCGTGTCGTACAAATGTTGCTCGGTCACGCCAGCCTCAGTTCGACTGAGATCTACACACACTTGACGAAGCCCATGTGTGACGATCTACGCAATCGGCTCAACATCATGTTTGCCGGTCTATTCACGGAAGGAGGCGGCCATGAGTAAGCCACAACTCGAACTCGCTGATGTCGTGCGCCGCTTCGTCGGTCCCTATAAGGAACAGTTTGGCCCTCTTATGCTCCCGTCGCATCACCGGGCACTGCAGGATATCCCCGCGTGCATGACGGAGGCCATGGGCGGTGAGCGCTACCACTGCAATGAGTGTAACAAAGCCTTCTGGATTTACCACGGCTGCCGAAATCGATCGTGCCCCAAATGCCATGGTCGACAGACTGCGGATTGGTTGCAGAACCGAACGGCCGAGATACTGCCCTGCAAGTATTTCCACGTTATCGCGACGGTGCCCAGTGAGCTACGCAGCCTGTTTCTGCGGCATCAGAAAATACTCTATGGCCTACTGATAAAGATTGCTGCCGATGCAGTCCGCGATCTGGCCGCCGAGAAACGCTACGTCGGTGCGGAGGTAGGCATCCTTGCGGTCCTGCACACCTGGACCGGCCAACTCCATCATCATCCGCATGTGCATATGATGGTGACCGGTGGCGGTGTGACCAAAGATGGGACTGCCTGGCATGATGCTCCGAACAAATATCTCGTGCCGGTAAGAAAGCTCTCGCCCCTGATTGCCAGGCGGTTCGCCGAGGCGCTACAGAAGGGACATCCCGACCTCTTCGAGCAGATCCCGGCTGAGGTCTGGAAGCGACAGTGGTGCTCGTACTGCAAGCCCTATGGAACAGGTCAGGACGCCGTCCTGCAATACCTCGCCCGTTACGTCTTTCGGATTGCCATCACCAATCACCGGCTCATTTCCATGAACGAAAGCCACGTTACGATCAAATACAAGGACCATAAGACGGACAAGTGGAAGACAGAACGCCTAGAGGGTGTTCAGTTCCTCCGTCGATTCCTTTTTCACGTACTGCCGAAAGGCTTTCACAAGGTACGCTACTACGGTCTCTGGCACCCCTGCAAAAAAGATCGGCAAGCCCGGGCCCGCCTGCTGCTTGATCTTACCAAACTTACCACGGCTCCTGTTCAAGGCAACAATGTGCTCCTCGTGGGTGATCTTGCCGAGGAGGCGCTCGAGCAAAGCAGCCTGGAATCGCACGACCCCAAGGTGAAATGTCCAAAGTGCGGCGGCACGAACGTCCTTCTGTTAGCGCGGATCCGCCGCGGAAAGGCTAACGTGGTTACCTGGCCATAGGGCGGGCAGTGAGGATTCGCCTCTCCACTCGCCCCTTAATCCATCAGAGACGTAAGACGGCGTGATTGATATCTGCAAGCCGCGCTGTCAAACCACCGTGTTTTCGGCAATCGCCCTGAGCCTACGCTGACGGTACGGCCTTTTTTGGCTGTCATTTCACTTCATAACACCTTCACGCCGCCAAAACCGACCTGATCATCCCTGAAAGCCCTCTGATGCGCTCCTTCAGATGCCTGCATCCAGCCCCGCGCTCAGTCCAATACGGTTTCACCCATCGGCTGCGCGACGGGAAAAACCATATCTATTTTAATGCTTGCATTTTAGTGCAAAATCAACAATACATGTTATACTGTTGCGAGCATCCGATAAAGATAACTATCAGAAAGCATAAATGGCTATTGATAGACGCCTACGACAAAAGTTGGAAACTCCCGATAATAACCTTGGTTATGAGCTAAAACCGCAGTTCAGAGCCCACATTTTCGCCTTTTGTCGCAGCCATCTTGATATAATAAATTAAGAGAGAAACGCAGTAACCATTCCCGGTTGCATGGCTACTATTGTTAATAGTAATTTAAACAACATCACGAATAACGTTCACATAACAAGGAGGTTATCGCATGTCCGACGTTATCTTAGACGCTCCCCCCCAACTACAGACCGATGACTCTGAAGGCGACCTAGAGAATCACGAAGGCACGACGATTAAAGGCTTCCGAGGCTCGGAAATCGGAAAGTTCGTTTCGCGTTATGGGAAACCCCTCACGAGTTATTGCTTAGATTCGCAAAGCCTGGGACAGCCGGGCGAACTCGAAAAAGTCCCTGACGACAAGGGGATTCCACCCTTTGTGGTCGTTGGCTTGGGGCGTTGTGGATGCCATGTATCCGCCGAATTAGCAGAAATCCTCGCTGCCAACCATCCCGACCAGCATGGTCGCCGTAACGTCTCTCCTACCAGCTCATGGGTATCCACGCTCTTTGGACAACGAGGGAGCATCCCCATGCTTCAGTTTCAGCCCATCATGCTCATCGGTGACATTGACGAAACGACCTTTGAAGATGTTGACGGACTCCTGCGTCAAGGTGGTGTCAGCGATGCGATTCGCAAAGAGATCTTAAAACTCCGCTACCACCCCCTGGCCGAGGGTGGCGTGGGCCATGTTCCTATCTTTGCCGAGTTCATATCACGCGGTCTATTCCTCTTACCAGAACTGGATCAAGCAGAAAAACCCCTGTGGAGTACCGCACGTGGTCTGCTGCTCAACTTCAGCACCAAACACGAACAGGTCCCCCGTCTGGTGTTCTATGTCTTCAGCACAGGGGGGGGGACCGGTGCCGGCGGTGCGGCTGAAATCATGCGAGCCCAGAGCTATGCCAAGACGGTGCTGGACATAGACCGTGAAATGTACTTCACTGGTATCGGTATTCTCCCCACAGATATCGGGCGTGACCAAACCCAACTCATCAACACCGGTCGCACGCTCGTGCGTTACCTAGCCGACCTCAATATTCGCTTGGAAGACCCATCTAACTATGGCTGGGCCCCGACCTGTCAGGCCAGTTCCTTCGTGGAAGTCGCCGGTCAAGACGAAGGCGACACCGATAGTGACGACACCTTCTCCACGGAAAAGCGGCCGATCATGCCCTGGAATTCCATGGCACTGATCTCCAACGATGTGATGACTACTTCCGCCAACCAAATCATGACCTTTGATGAAGCCGAATCCAACGCCAACCAATACATTGCTCAGCAGATTTTCAACCTGGCCGCTGCGCAATTCCCGGCCGCTGAATTTGAGAAAGACAAGGACGCCTCTCTCATCACCAAGAAGAATTACCAAGAGATACGCCTTGATCCGAACGACCTCAAGGCTGGCCTGATCGGCCCCTATGCAGTGGCATTTGCCGCCTCTCCGACTGAAATAACCACGGACCAAGATGTCCATGTCGTGGACGATCTCTTTGTCCGCGCACTGTCCCTCCCCTCCCAACACATCACTGAGGGCAGCAAGGGCAGCCGTCTGATCGAAGGTCTCTCCATCGCCCCGCATGCCAAAGAAGAATATCGCAACATCCTCGCTGGCATCAAACAACGTATCGACTCGGAAGAACACGGTGCCTTGACCGAGGAAAGCCTGGCGGAACTACGAAACATCCAGTTTTTCGAACGCTGTCCGCGTATAGTCTTCTCCCTGGCCGCCCCGCAGAAGAGTGACATCCCCAATGTCTACAAAGAGCGTCTGAGTCAGTTGATTGATTGGGCCTTCCCCAATCTCATTCAAACGCGAAGTGCCATAAGCTGGGGCACGACCTCGTACTTCGCACTGTCTATCTTCATCGAGACCTCGGTCTTGCTCGTGCCCGATGTCCAGATGGCCCTGATCAACTACCTGCGCCTCTGCTGGAAGCAACGCTCCAGTGACTTGCACGAATTCGTGACTACCTACAAACAGTTCCGGGCCCAGGACCCCCCTATCAGTGAAGAAGCCGTGCGTGAATGGTTGGGAGACAAGGAGAACTACGGTGTCAATATCCCCAATTTTGATGCCGTCCGTGCTGAGCACGATCGCAAATGGGGCCATTACGTTCAGCGTTACTGCACCAAACCCAAACGCAAAAAAGAACTTATGGAACACCGCGTATCCAACTGCTTCATCAACTACAAAGAAGCCACCGCTGCCATACGCTATCTCAACTACGCCTATCGCGTAATGCGACCAAAAACAATCGTGGATGCGGACATGTTGCTGTAACAGAGATGAAAAGCGAATGCAGATACGGGACTACATTAAACGTGAAGAAGCGGAAGATCGGCGTCTCGATTAACTAAATAATTGCGTAATCCACCTGTCTTACGCATAAATTCGAACTTGTTTGTGCTTGTCAAGCGTTCATCGGACCACCGTAAGACCACCTATTTCTGAATGCCTGTGTCTTGATGATATGGGCTGTCACTCACCACGTTCATTGAATCCGATACGCTCCAATCATTTCCGTAAAATGCCACTAATTAGCTCGAAATGGGGGTTCACTCACGCTCAATTCGTGCAAAATCAGCATCTGTGGTGTCAAAATGGAGTCATACATTTAAAGATAGGAAATGACCTAATCAGATCATAAAGAGGGTCACCTTGGGCGTGGATTCTGGTTGGAAAACTGTCGTTGTTTGATCAACCAAATCGGTCCCATTAGTGATGTTACTAAAGAGACTTTGCGAGTAAAATCTTCCGTCGTACAGTGGTCCCATTGGTTTTTGACAAGTACATTGTGTCCGATCCGAAATCATTACCAACACGCCCGCTCGGCAATACCGGCCACAAAGTGACGCTCTTTGCTCTTGGTGGCGAAGGCGTGCTTCGCACGCACGGCCGGACGCAAGAGGCGGTACGCGTGATCCATCGTGCGTTGGATCACGGCGTCAACTACTGCGATACCGCACCGGCCTATGAAAGCAGCATGGATTACTACGGGGCGGCACTGGGCGAGCGGCGCCGTGAAATCTTTCTGGCTTCCAAGACGCACAACCGGACTCGCGACGGGTCGCTGCGGCTGCTGGAGGATAGTCTGCGGCGGTTGCGCACGGACCATCTTGATTTGTGGCAACTTCATGATCTGCGAACGATGCGTGATCTCGACGTTATCTTCTCCAAAGGCGGGGCCATCGAGGCACTCGTCGAGGCTCGTGACGAGGGTCGCGTTCGTTTTCTGGGAATCACGGGCCACTACGATCCAACCATCTTGTTGGAGGCGATGCGAAGATTCGACTTCGACACCGTCCTGGTTGCTTTGAATGCTGCCGACGTCCACAGGCTTTCGTTCATAGAGACCGTGCTTCCCGAGGCAGCGAGGCGGGGCATGGGTGTGATCGGTATGAAAGTCTACGGGGCGGGAACGCTCGTACGGCGACACGGACTGTTCGGACGCGTTGGAGAAAGCGGGATATCGACGGACGAAGCAATGGGATACGTGCTGTCGCTTCCAAGCGTAAGCACCGTCGTGATTGGCTGCCAAATGCCGGCCGAAGTTGACGACAACATGCGGATTGCTCGTGAATTCGTTCCGTTCGATGCGCCAGTGATGTGTAACCTGGAGAATCGAACGCAACGAAAGTCAGCCTCGGTGACCGGTTACAAGCGACCGGCGTAATGAGACGGTGTCGGTCGAAGTAAACTACCATGTCGCTCCAATGTCCTAAGTGCGGAACGGAATTTGACGTGACGCTATTTTCCTTCGATCGCACAATTCTTTGCGGCTGTGGGGAGTGGGTGAGCATGTCGACCGGTCACACGGAGCCGCCAGACCGCCATTGTCGACACCAAGTGGCGCAACCAGTGACGGGAGATTGGAAAATGAAACTGAAGAGTACCGAACCACCGTCGATTGAAAGTATTAGCGCAGTCAGTCTGGCCACGCACGACATGGCTCGTGCGGTGAGGTTCTACCAGATGCTCGGATTCACCGTTCGGCACGGTGGGGCGAATGCGTCGTTTACGAGCATGAACGCCGGCTCAAGCATTGTGAATCTGATCGCCCGGCCAACGAACCAAAGGTGGTCATGGTGGGGGCGAGTCATCTTCTATGTCTCCGACGTCGACGCAATGTACCGCCGGGTGGTTGAGAATGGTCTGCGCCCAGACACGTCCCCATGCGATGCCAAATGGGGCGAGCGTTTTTTTCACATCACGGACCCGGACAGGCATGAACTGAGCATTGCGGCCCCGCTTCCCGACGTTGGGTGATCAGCGAGATTTGTTTGTCGCTCAGGCGATGACAAATGGGTGAAGAGTTCGGCAGCTCGTCTCGGTTTGAAGTTCACGTTACGCCCGCGCGGTCGGCCACGAAAGAGCAAATGACGGGCTGCGCAGCTGGATTCGTTGCCGCAAAAAAGAGTCCTGACCGCCTGTGCTTGTCAAGACAAGATAGGGCCACTGTGAAACAGCTGATTTCTCCCTCATGTCCCCTCAATTAGATGGGTGTCACTCACCACGTTCATTGAATCCGATACCGAAAAATCGCCGTTTTTGAGCCAGAATCGATGGTGGTAATAAAGAGCTATTGAGCTCAGATATCGGGATTTTAGCATGATTTCTGTGCCTGTCGTTGATCTAGGTGCCGGATATCGCTGGTCTGACAAGGCTCTGAAATGTAAAGGCATTTGCCCTCCCAAGGGGCGTTTCCTGTCCCATCCGTGAATCCTTCAAAGGGCCATTATGCCTTATACTGAGGTGATAAAGCGGTCCCATTGCCGCTTGACAAGCAGAGCTGCTCCCGCTGAAAGCGTTGTCTGACTGCCCATCTTGTTTCATGGTGCTTCGGAATGGTCTAATACCGTGCCAGGGGACGAGGCATCCTGCCTTCGCGAGGACGGTGAGTTACGAGCTAATAGATACTTATGCTGAAAGCGCCTTCGCCACCTTCATAGCTTCCTGCACTTCTTCCAGCAGATAAATCTCAGTAGTGGAAGTACTGGCATGACCCAGTAAGACTTTGGCTGCTTCCTTGCCCAGAGTGGCTCGCGCCCGTGTGGCCATAGACCGGCGAAGGTCATAGGGTACGAACGGATCGACTCCCGCCCTTGTACAAGCTCTCTGGCAGGCTCGCCGAAGCGTATGGTGATCATACCGATCCCTAGGCTTGATCATCGGGTGCTCCTTACGATTCGTTCCTGGCCGGTTACCACTGGACAGTGGCGTCTTTCGCTCTTTTGCCTTTTTGACCAAGAACTCCTGCACACTCTCGATGGGACTAAAGATGTAGTCCTTGGAGTCGAAATCTTTGATACACCGACGAAGAATATGCTGTGATTCCTTGGCCAAAGGAATGACTTTGACCTTTTCAAATCGCATGGTCTTGTGTTTTCCTACCGGACTCAGATCCCTACCAGGTATATAGAGCCAGCACTTCTTATCATCTCGCAGAATATCATAAGGTCGCATGGAGCACACTTCATTAGGTCGCATGCCCGTATGCCAAATGAGTTTGAGCATATCACCTACCACACGGCCCAGGCACTTGAGAACCTTATCGAATTCCTCGTCGCTGACTCGTTTTCTTTTGGCGTTGTCGGGGGCGGTTGAGGTTCCAATTCGCAGGGGCTTAACCCTGGTATTGGTCACGACATCCTGGACTTTTGTGTACGAGAACTCGGCGCTTTCGGTGCGGGAGGGGGCAGTTGTAGAAGAGTGCTCGTGCCAAGCCCCCAATATGGGAGGCAAGACTTAGCACATTCAGATTTAAGATACCCAGGCTACATCATGAACCTGGATACCAGCGAGCCGACTGTACTTGACAAGGATCGTCCATGCTGTGCCGAGTTGGTCCTCAATTATTGATCCAGGCGAGTGGGTCGCATGTTGGGCACGATGTTGAGCGGTTCACCTCCATTCGTGATTCACGTGCTTTCTTCTTGGCGATGTTCAGATCATCTGGGATGTGACCCCCAGTGCCAAAATACATTTCATCTGGAGTCTGTCCACGGAAAGCAGAGTGAGGAATACGTGCGTTGTGTTGTTCAACATAAAATGAAACCAACTTCTCGACTGAGCTGACAGTATCGAGGGTGTTCAAGAACAACCACTGGTGTTTGAGGGACCGCCACCAGGATTCGATAAGCGAGTTGGAGTATGAAATATCGGTTTGAGCAAGAAGTCGTCGGAGAAGTCCGGAGGCGACAAGTTTGTCGACAGCACTATTGTTCAGAGAGAACTTTTTCACGGTCTGGAGGACCCAGATCCAGTGGAAATAGGGCTTGGAAGACAGGCTACAATCAGCGATAATTGACGAGTTCTCGTACACAAAAGTCCAGGACGTCGTGACTAATACCTCGGTTATTTGTAATTCTTTATGAAGGAGGCGTGTTATGTGCAAAAAATTGATTTGTTTAATTTCTTTTGTCTTGGTGCTGAGCATCGCAGGTAATGCCTCAGCGGATCTGGTGGCGTACTGGAAGCTTGATGTGGGCTCTGGCAATACCGTATATGACTCAAGCACCTCTGGGAACGACGGCACCTTTGAAGGCGATCCGCAGTGGGTGGCAGGATATTACGGTGCTGCCCTGGCATTTGATGGTACTGATGATAATATTGATTGTGGGAATGACCCTAGCCTAAACATCACGGATGAAATCACACTGTCAGCCTGGATTAATATGGCACAGCGTCCAGTCGCGGATGGTTGGTACACCATTCAGTGGAAGGAAGGCGCATATTCTATGTACTTGTATGGCACAGGCAATACGGTAACAACTTTAGCTGCGGATTTCTGGCTTAGCACCGGAAGAGCCGATATCTGGAATGGACCGGACATAGACATTCCTACAAATGATTGGACACATATAGCAGTCACATTCAATGGTACAGATTTTGAATTTTATGTGAATGGTGACCACGATCATACACAAAATCAACCAGGCACCATTGAGATTAGTGCAATTAACTTTTTGTTTACTCAAAATGGTTATAATTTTGTAGGCCTTATTGATGACGTTCGCACATACAACCGCGCACTGACACAGGACGAGATCGGAGAGGCAATGAAGGGTACCCCTGGCTCGGCCTCTAACCCCGCTCCGGGTGATAAAGAACCCGACGTAGGGTTGGATAAGGTGCTGAGCTGGATTCCTGGAGAGTTCGCTAACACGCATGACGTGTATCTTGGGACTTCCTTCGACGATGTCAACGATGCATCGGCCGACAATCCGATGGGGGTGTTGATCAGCCAGGGCCAGATGGAAAACGCGTCTGATCCGGGTCGTCTTCCCTTCGGCGAAACGTATTATTGGCGAGTCGATGAAGTCAATGGAGCGCCTGATTTCACCGTTTTCAAAGGGGACGTTTGGAGCTTTACGGTGGAGCCTTTCTCAGTTCCCATCACCCAAATCACGGCCACGACTTCCAGCTCGTTCGGCGCTTCCGTGGCCGAGAACACCCTCA